>JANTFK010000177.1 GCA_024763595.1 Bacteroidales bacterium
GACCAGGGAATCCTTCCAGACTTTATAAACTGCTGCATAGGCCTCCAGCACATGCAGGTGGGTGTTCATGGATTTGGGTTCGTTGTTATCCGCCATCCGGTTTTCCGTGTACAGTTCCCACTCCCGGGTAAAAGCCTCCAGGTAACCGGGATGTCCGCGATCCTTGGTTTTGTCATCCAGGAAGCGGAAAGACTCCCGGATCTGCGCTAAAACCTCCTCCGTGGAATGAAACTCATAGTACTTACAGAGGGAGTAGAGCACAAAAGCCTGGGCATAGGTATGCTTGATGTCACTGGCCACCCGGTTGTGGGCAGTGAGTTCCATGTAATAACCCCCATGCTCCGGATCGGCGAAATCCCCGGTCACCACCCGGTAGGCCCTATGCGCCATCTCCTCATAACCCCTGCCGGGATATAGCCGGGCAGCAGCGGAAAAGGTCCAGAGAATCCGGGCATTCAACACACTGGTCTTTGAGGCTGTAAGTACCGGACGGTTCTCCAGATCGACCGCGGGATAGAATCCACTTCCCTCTTTTTCCACGGCATATTTCATCCAGTAGGCCAGGATGTTCTCTTGTAATTCCTTCTCGAAGTATCCCCGGTATTGCTGCAGTTCCTTTTCCGTCACCATGTTTCTCGTCTATGATTTACATCCATTTGTATCATCATCATATAGTACTTAAAGATGTAAATAACTGTTTAGCTGTTATCCAAAAGTAAAGAAAATCCAGGATTATCAACAGTTAATGAACCAATTGGGCATTTGGCTTTACCGGAATCTCCAGAATCAAGTAGTATCAACATTTTCACTGTAAAATTCTTTACGAATCGTGCTGCAAATATTTGATATTCAGGATATGTCCGACGTAGTTTTGAAAGAAAAAGCCATTGCTTTCAGATTGACAATCGCTGGATTTTGTTCATAATTACTTATCTTCCCGACTGTAAAATAAACTCAAATTGACTCCGATTATGAAACAATTCTATCTCGCCCTGTTCCTTGTTGTTTCCGCTGGCCTGCAGGCACAGTCCGGCAATGTGTACGACAACCTCTCCATGAAAAGCGATATCCTGAAAATGGAGCGTAAATATGCCATTTACCTGCCGCCCGGTTACGAATCGTCACAACGGAGCTATCCGGTGCTATACCTGTTGCATGGTGCCGGGGATGATCAGACCGGCTGGGTGCAGTTCGGGGAGGTCCGGTTTTTTGCCGACAAGGCGATCCGGGAGGGGAGCGCCACCCCCATGATCATAGTCATGCCCGATGCCAATACCGGACAGCGGGGCTATTTCAATGACCTGAAAAATAAATGGAGATACGAAGATTTCTTTTTCGAAGAGTTCATGCCCTATGTGGAGAGCACCTACCGTATCAAAGGGGAAAAGCATTACAGGGCTGTTGCCGGCCTCTCCATGGGTGGCGGAGGTGCTTTTATGTACGCACTTCATCATCCTGAACTCTTCTCCTCGGCATGCCCGCTCAGTGCATATTGCGGACCGCTGAGCAGGGAATCAATGAACGGGGATTTTAAATGGATGGGGTGGGAACCCGGAACAAAAGAGGAGATGGATTCCTGGTATAAACAGCACAGCGTCCTTGAACTGATCAGGGAGATGCCCGAAGATCAAAAGGAAGCGGTCCGGTGGTATATTGATTGCGGGGATGATGATTTTCTCTATGAAGGAAATACGCTGGCCCATATCGCCATGCGAAAAAGAGAGATACCACACGAATTCCGGATCCGCGACGGAGCACATAACTGGACCTACTGGAGAGCTTCCCTCCCCACCGTACTCTCGTTTGTTTCGGATGCATTCCATCAGTAATCATCCATCCGGAACGGTTCCTGGGTGAATTGCATAAGTTCCAGGATCCTTTTTTTCAATTTCCGCATGTCACGCTCTGGTGACATCAGTGGAATAATCCTCTGATGTTTCTATTTTTGTTATACGCATGTGATGCCCGGAAGCCCTTTCTGTTCCAGGTTTTTAAAGAATCGGCGAAACATATACGCCGGAAAGAACGCTGTAGATATCCTGGGAAATGTCACACCGCCGTGACATTTGAATTTACTGAAAAGAGGGTGCCGGTTTTCCCAATGATGCCCGCCAACCCCCGGCAAGCTATGGAAAACCATATGCCCGGCTAATGCGTGCGCAAAATTCAGATAATTTCCGGGGCAAGTCCGAGGTCAGAAAAACCCAAAAGAGATTTCGGGATAGCTCCAGGTTACAGGCGACTTGCCTCGCCTTCTGCTTTTTCATATCTTACCGGTAATTGAAATTGCATTCAAACCAAATCCTGTATATGATGAAAAGAAGAAGATTTATTGCCACATCGGCCATGTCGCTCCCCATGATCAGCATGTTTCCTGCCAATCTTTCCTCCATTGCCAGGAAGTTTGTTCCGGGTAAGATCGAGCAGCGGGCACTGGGTAAAACGGGGAAAAAACTATCCATGATCGGATTTGGCGGGATCGTGGTGAAAGATGCCACCACGGCAGAAGCCGCAAGCAGGGTAAAGGAAGCCATAGATTACGGTATCAATTATTTTGATGTGGCACCCACATACGGCAATGCGGAAGAGATGCTCGGGCCGGCCCTGGAGCCCTACCGGAAGGATGTATTCCTCGCCTGTAAGACTACCGAACGAAAGCGGGAGGGGGCAAGAAAGGAACTGGAACAGTCACTCAAACACCTGCGAACGGACCATTTCGACCTTTACCAGTTACATGCGGTAACCAAACCGGAAGATGTGGATACCATCTTTGAGAAGGGAGGGGCCATGGAGACCTTCCTGGAAGCCCGTAAAGAGGGAAAGATCAGGTTCCTGGGATTTTCGGCTCACTCGGTTGAGGCTGCCATGGCTCTCATGGACCGGTTCGATTTCGACACCATTCTCTTCCCGTTCAATTTCGCCACCTGGTACAACGGCAATTTTGGTCCCCAGGTGATGGAGCGTGCCAAAGAAAAGGGGATGGGTATTCTTGCATTGAAATCAATGGCCATGAGGAGATGGAAGGAGGGGGAGGAAAAAATTTCCCCTAAACTCTGGTACAAGCCACTGGATGAAAAAGAAGATGCCAATAAGGGACTCAGGTTCACCCTCTCCCATCCCGTAACAGCAGCCATCCCCCCGGGTGATGAGCATTTCTTTTCGCTGGCACTGAAACTGGCGCTGGATTTCAAGCCCATGAAGCAAAAGGAGGTGAAAAAGATCAAGGAGATGGCCATGAATACGGAACCGCTGTTCAGGTATCCCATGGAAAAATGAACAAATTTCTTTTGGGCATATGGCCATCTTTCACTTAATTTAATATTTGAAATCTGAATTATGGCCATTGAGATACGAAAGGTAAGGAGTAGAAGAGCATTGAAACGGTTTATCCGCTTCCCTTTTCGTCTGTATAATAACCACAAGCAGTGGATCCCGCCCCTCATAAAAGGGGAAATGAACAACCTGAACCGGAAGTCCAATCCTGCCTTTGATCATTGCGAAACAATATTTCTCCTGGCATACCGGGATGGGAAAGTCGTGGGAAGGATTGCAGGGATCATCAATCACCGCTATATCGAACAATGGGGAAAAAAAGATGCCAGGTTCTGCTGGTTCGATGCCATTGATGACAGGGAGGTCTTTTACACGCTCTTCTCAGCCGTGGAAGAGTGGGCCCGGACACAGGGGATGGAGCGGATGGTAGGTCCCATGGGATTTACCACATTCGAGCGACAGGGCATCCTGGTCCAGGGCTTTGATGAGATGCCCACCTTTGCAGGAAGTTATAACCCTCCCTATTACCCCGAATACCTGGAATTACAGGGTTATGAAAAAGAGATCGAGTACCTGGAATATGAATTGACCGTACCGGAACAGGTTCCCGAAAAAATTATTAAGATCAGTAACATCGTTCGGGAACGGTACGGTCTGCGACTGTTGAAAGCCAGCACCACCAGGGAGATGTTGCCCTATGCCGATCAGGTATTCCGGCTGCTCAATTCCGCCTATAAGCCACTCTACGGCTTTACCGAGCTTACTGAAAAACAGATAGCCTATTTTGTGAATAGGTATTTCAAAGTTATCAAACCTGAATACACCTCGATCGTACTGGACAGGGATAACCGGGTCCTGGGGTTCCAGATATCCATGCCTTCGCTCTCCAAAGCACTGCAAAAGGCCAGGGGCCGGTTGTTCCCCTTTGGCTGGTTCTATGTAATGATGGCCCTGAAAAAACCCGAAAGGCTGGACACCCTGCTTACGGGGGTTCTCCCGGAATACCAGAGTAAAGGGGTCAATGCACTGTATATGAGTGCACTGACTGCAGCAGCCATCCGGAATGGCATTAAACATGCCGAGTCCAACGGAGAACTGGAAGAGAATATCAAGGTGCAAAATACCTGGCGTTACTTCCAGTCAAGACAACACAGGCGGTCCCGAATCTATGCCAGGCAATTATAAGGATTAGCCCGCAATCTGCACAGCCGCCCGGTTAATAAATTGTAACGCCACGGACTACCCTTGAAATGGATCCGCCTTTTGAAGGAGAATCCGGTTTCAGTCCAAGTTCCAGTGATTTATAAAATCCAATAATTTGAGCCGGAAGAATATAGAGAACTGATAACAACTCTTCCGGAACATGAATGATACATTCAGTAAAATTGATGGCAAAATCTATGTTTATACCATCGTTATCAGCCCAGTTTCCGATCCCCACACTTTTAGCCCCTGCAGGAGATGCTTCAATCGCTTTTATCAGGTCAAGCTCGTACCGCTTAGCCACGGTGTTGACTGACAACAGATAAACGATAAGCGTGGATGCGTCAACAACTGCCCTCGGCCCATGGCGAAACCCCAGATATGAATCATATTTACCAATGACTTTGCCGTCTGACAGTTCCTGGATTTTCAAATGGGATTCGCGTGCAATACCAAAAAGAGGCCCGGAACCTAAAAAAACGGCCCGCTTAAAATCGAGCGTTGCAATGGCTTTCAGTTTTGAAAGATTTTCTTCTATCAGGGCATTGCCGCAATCGTGCAGCAACGCTATATGCGGCAACATATCATCAAGCCTGTGAAGATCCAGCATCAGCAAACCTGCAAGCAGCATGGAAGTAAACGAGCTTGTCATCGCCAGTGATTTGTCGTTGGATTTTTCCGGTAATATAAATACATATGCATTTTCTCCCGTTGTATTTTTTACCAGTTCACCATGCGCATTGCACGTAATGATCAGTTGGTAAATTTCATCACAATGATACGCTGCCATTTTGACGGCCGCCAGACTCTCAGGACTATCGCCCGATCTTGCAAAAGATATCAGCAAGGTTGGCTGGGTTCTGATAAAATAATCCTCCGGATGGGTAATGATATCAGTTGTAGCGATGCTCTTTGTGCATATCTTTAATTTTCTCTGAAATATTCCATCCAGTGCCTCCCCGATAAAAGCTGAAGTTCCTGCACCTGTTAAGATGATGCAGATGTCTTTTCTCCGAAGAGCTTTTTGGAGGAAATGAAACAACTGAACCCTTTGCTCAACTACGCTATGATATGTACTCAACCAAATATCAGGCTGACCGGAGATCTCTTTCGCCGTATCATATCCCCCTTTTCGTTCCAGCTCCCCGGTATCGATGTTCAGGTACTTCATAAGTAACCATCAATTTGTTTCAATGCAATCCGACTTATTTTCCTTTCCCTTCTATACTGATCATTCTTACATTTCGTATAGTTATTAATTGTATCTTTTGTTAAATATAATAAATATTTAAAACATATTGACCCTGGTTGATCAATAGATGCTTTCCGGCATAAGAAGGTTTGAAGATTTATTGCTTTTTCGGACCGTAATCAACTGCTTCTACCGCTTTTAGCTGTCTTTCCCGGTCACCCGTGGTTAAATGAATATCCCTGTACTTTTCCAGGATGGGTGGATTGGGATCAGTGAGCATATCGTAGATCTCAGGACGCCTTGATTTGAAATGCATGGCCTTTACATTATCTGTCCCGTTGATGGTTTTCCACCATTTACTGGCAGATATCCTTTCCCGGGAAAAATCAATTTCAGTCATGATCACCACATCCTCTTCCCCGGTAGCTTCAGCCAGCACATTACCATCAAAATCAATAATACCATTCCCGTCTTTTCCAAGCACTACCGGTGCAATATAAACCGAGTTATCCCTGGCCCGGGTGATGAACATATGGGCAGTAGCCAGGCTTTGACCCGGCTTGTTATCCTTTGCCATGGTTGGATTAAAGATGATATCTGCACCTTTCAGGGCATATATGGCCGGTATCTCCGGATAGGAAATCTCCCAGCAGGTAGCAATGGCAATGTTTCCAAAATCGGTTGTAAACACTTCGAACTCATCCCCCACCGATACCAGCCAGGTCTCCATTACCGGTAACAATGTTTTCCGGTGCCTGCCCAAAATCGTTCCGTTGCGGTCCATTACAACAGCTGTATTATAAACTTTGTCATCAGCCCGTTCATAGATGGGGGCGATAATATACATGTGGTAACGCTTCGCTATTTCAGCAATCCGGTCCGTCAGCGGTCCGGGCACCGGCTCCGCAAGGGCATTAAACAATGTTTGTCCGCTTTCAGGATCCATCACATCAATATGGAGGCCATAGGATCCGATATGTTGCATATCCTCCGGACCGCAAACCAGATCCGCACCCATCTCTCCTGCTTCTTCAAAGAGTCCCAGTAATTTATTGAAGTGTGCCATCATCTGGGGCCGGACCAGATCCGGATCATAATCCCCCATGAAAGGATCCTGTCTGGGTAAACCTGTTGCCTGGATCACGGCAATTTTTGCTTTGCCGGATAACTGACAATAGATTAAAGCAGATGAGAACAGGAAAGCCGCTACAAGTAAATATCTATGTTTCGAAAGCATATGTAAAGTT
>JANTFK010000178.1 GCA_024763595.1 Bacteroidales bacterium
CTTTTTTCGCAGCGTATATTACCCCGGTTCTCAAAGCTCAAAGTGAAATACTTCATCAAAAAGGAAAATTCCTTTTAACACACCCTGATGGTGAAAATGAAGGCCTGTTGCAGGAGTATCTGAATTCGAATTTTGATATAGCCGATTCTGTTTGCCCCTCACCTATGACTGCCCTGGGTATAAAAGCGTACAGGGATGTATTCAAAGAAAAGATAACTATCTGGGGTGACATACCTTCTGTAATTATGCTGGAAGAGTCCATGTCAGACAACGATTTTGTAAAATACCTCGAGAATTTTTTTAAAGATATTGGCGATGGCGACCATCTGATCGTAAGTGTTGCTGATACAATGCCGCCTGCTGCAAAGTTTGAGAGAATTGAATTGGTATCAAAAATGACACGTGAATTTGGTCCGGTCAGCATTAACAGGTAATCATTTAAATTAGAAACCAGGCAATTATGAAAACATTTGAATTTCAACCTTCACAACATGTTCCGTTCAGGGACAAGGAAGTACTGGACAGGGTCAGAAAAATAAAACGGGAGGATTTTGAGAAACATCCGAATCCCAATCTGAAGGTCAAAGTGGTAAAAGACTTTGATGTTTGGTTCCTGTTTATGATGGACATATTCTTCAGGATCAAGGAAGCGATGGAAGCGGGCGAAAGGCTGGTTATGATATTGCCACAACCATGGCCGCTTTAAGAGAATATCGCCTATATGATAAACCGGAGCAGGATTAGCTGTAAAAACCTTTACACCTTTAACATGGATGAGTATGCCAGTGAAGAGGGTGTCATTGCACCTGAAAGTTGGCCTTACGGCTTTACACATGCTTTGAAAAAGTATTTCTTCAGCAAGATCGATCCTGACCTGCGCCCTCCTGAACATCAGATGATAGGCTTTACAAACGAAAATTTCAAAGATTACGGAAAAATGATCACCGATCTCGGCGGTGCCGATATCTGCTATCAGGGTCCCGGCTGGACAGGACATCTGGCGTTTGTTGAGCCTGATGCCCCGGAAGTTCCCAAAGAGCTCGAAGCGTTCAAAAAGATGGGTCCCGGCATCGTGACATTAAGCCCGTTTACACTGGCCCAGAATTCGCTGCATGGCAGCTTCGGCTCCAGTGGTGATATTGCCGCTGTGCCACCAAAAGCTGCAACCATAGGGCCGGCCCAGGCACTGGAAGCCAAGAACCATGTTGGTTTATACAGTATCGGGGTTCACGGAACGTCCACCTCCTGGCAGAGGCTGATTACACGGCTCTCTTTGTTCGGGCCGGTCACACCACTGGTGCCCGATTCGATTATTCAGTTGATGCCAAAAGCTGACATATGGGTTGCTGAAACGATTGCACAGAACATCGAGCCCGATTGGGACAAAGGTTATTAAATTTTGATATGAAAAGCACTTCACTCATTCTATTGTTATTGAGTATAATATTTATCTCATTCGATTTTACAGGCCCGGACGGGCATGAAAAGTCTGAAACATTAGCTGTATGTTCAGCGAAACTGGAAGATGATATCTTAATCCTTGAAAATAATCTGATCTGCAGGCGGTATCAGTGGAATCAGGGTAACCTGATCAGCCTGAGCCTGGAAGATAAGCAAAAACATTTCACCTGGGATCTGGAGAATACATTGCCTGATATTTCCTTTCCAGGTGTTGATCAGGATGCCGCCAATGGTCACCTTGATGTAACCGAATCTGCAGCAACTGAAATGGAGCCTGCGTATTTAAAAGTCAATGTGACCATGACTTTGGGCGAACTGGAAATCAAACGTTCCTTTCGAATATATCCTGACTGTCCTGCCATTGCATGCGATTATTATTTGCGGGGAAAAGTGACTCCTGTAGAAAGAAATTCAATTTCAGCCGAAAAGCAATTTGCTGTTATTGAGCGTGTCTGTTTGCCCGGGAAACACTGGCGATTAACCCCGGTAGAGTTTTTCGACCGTACCGATGTAACAAATACATTGGTACAGACTTCACCCATTCTCGCTTATAATCAACCGGCTCATTTGACCGGAAATATTTTGTTTGCAGATGATATGTTACAGGATAGAGGTATTTTTATATTAAAAGAAGCCCCTTGTGGTTATGCTCATCTGGCATATCCTGGTTACGACTTTACCTGCAGGATTGGAGAGATCCGGACCGTAGGTCTTGGTCTTGACCCGAAATATCTGGATGAAAAGAATTGGGTACGATATTATGGTTATGTGACCGGCGTAACCAGTGGTGGCGAATTAGGGAGATTATCGGCTTTGCGTACGTACCAGGAAAAAATCCGTATTCATAAACCCGGGCGTGATGAGCTGATTATGATGAATACCTGGGGGGACAGAGCCCAGGATGCAAAAGTTAGTGAAGCATTCGCATTGGACGAATTGGATGCTGGTGCCAAACTTGGTATTACTCACTTTTGCCTCGATGACGGGTGGCAGACCGGACGCTCGGGAGCTTCTGTTTATGGCGGGTCCCTGGATAATATATGGGACAATTCTGATTATTGGAAGCTCAAACCTGATAAGTTTCCCCATGGATTAGCCCCGGTTGTCAAACGCGGAAAAGAATTAGGCATTGAAGTATGCCTGTGGTTTAATCCCAGCAGGGATGAAAGCTATGCCCACTGGGAAAGCGATGCGGATATCATGATTGATTTTTACCGCAACGACGGAATTCGAACATTCAAAATAGATGGGGTGGATTTACCGGATAAGCAAGCAGAAATTAATCTTCGTAAAATGTTCCATAAAGTCATCAATGCGACCCATCAGAATGCTGTATTTGAACTTGATGTTACCGGCGTATGGAAACGATTCGGATATCATTACTTTAATGAGTATGGAAATATATTCCTGGAAAATCGTTACACCGATTTCGGGAGGTATTATCCACACTGGACCCTGCGCAATCTCTGGATGTTGTCAAGGTACCTGCCGCCACAAAATATGCAGATCGAATTCTTAAATAAATGGCGTAATGAAGACAAATATCTACCGGATGATCCGTTTGCTCCCTACAATATTCCATTTGATTATATTTTTGCCATTACTATGATGGCGCAGCCACTTGCCTGGTTTGAGGGTACAGGACTGCCTGAAGAGGCTTTTGAGATCGCTCCTCTTGTCAAAACCTATAAGGAGTACTGGGGAGATATCCATGCAGGACAGATTTTTCCGATTGGAGATGAGCCTTCGGGTAGAAGCTGGACAGGCTTTCAGTCCATCCAGGGGGAGGAAGGATATTTTCTGATATTCCGTGAATATAATAACGAAACGCAGGCGGCTTTATCTACCTGGATAGCGGCCGGACAAACAGTTAATTGCCAGGCTATATTGGGCCAGGGAGAAGATTTTATTGCTAAAGCTGATGAAGAGGGGCGAATCGTATTTACGCTTCCGGGCCAAAATAATTTTGCTTTATACAGATATACAAAGATGCGGGAAGCCATCACCAAATATGGAAAAGCATCCG
This sequence comes from Bacteroidales bacterium, assembly GCA_024763595.1. Classification (GTDB taxonomy): domain Bacteria; phylum Bacteroidota; class Bacteroidia; order Bacteroidales. Next base: position 3,488 of record JANTFK010000178.1, read on the forward strand.
CTAAAACTGAACATGCACCCCGGTGAAAGTACTGCAGTTCCAGGGACCGCGTCCTTCATTGCTATATTGACTATTCTCGTGATGATGTACCCCGGTATTCATCACCGTAAATAATGTTTGTGTACTTATATTTAATTGCAATGTCATGATTATATTTGATCGATAAGGATTGATACGAACATAACCCTCAAAAACAAAAAAATGATGAAGAGTATTACAACAGGAGCTTTGCTTTTGCTCTTTTTACAGGTATCACTACCCGGACAGGTGAATCATAATTTATTCCCGAACGGGGATGCAGAGAATTTACTGGTCAATCATGTTGTGATGGACCAATCACATGAAACCCGTTTCAGATCCCGTATTGAAACGGAGGATGGCGACAGGCTGGCCTACTGGGAATTGTCCGAAGGCGCCGGTATAAGTAATGAAAGTTATTCCGGTAAACATGCTATTGAGCTTGTCCAGGGTAAGGGCGAGGTAACGGCATCGGTTTTCAGCGATTTCTGGAGGGTAAAAGATGCCGATATGCCTTTTGGATTACCCCTGGCTCCCGGTAGGGAGATTACAGTATCATTCTGGTATAAAACCTCCGGTTTAAAAGGGGAGAAAGCCTTTTCAGCCCTGGTAAAACTGGGTACGATCAAAGATCTTCCGGACAGGGAGATTCTCATGGATATTCCTGCATCCAAAGCGTGGGCCCGGGTTACTAAAAAGATACGGCTTGATGAACTGAAGTGGGGAGGCGAGGTCACTTTCAGCTTATCCGGCGACGGGAAAAAAAGTGGCAGGGTATGGATAGATGAGGTGTACATGGGGCAAAAGCTTGAAGGGGTAAACCTGGTGAAGAATCACAGTTTTGAGAAAGAAACAGGAGAAGACGTATTACCACCTGGCTGGCGGATTCCCATGGAAGACCAGTGGGTTGGCTGGGTGGGGGCCCGGTACCGCAAACCTAAGCTTGTCATGGATGAGTCGGTGAGTGGCGGCAAATCTTTGCGTGCCGATGTGGTCTATGCAGAGGGATCGGGTGTTGCCCAAAAAATCCAGCTGAACCAGCAGGAAATTAAGCCCGTGGTGTTTGAGATATGGTCAAAGCTTAACAATACCATCAACAGTGAGACATATTATGGCCTGACCGGTGAGAACTATGCCAATGTTACGCTGTTTGTATATCATCAGGATGGTACCATGCAGGAAGTATCGCCCACACTTAGTCTGGATATTACGGATCATGACTGGGATTTCAGGCGTTTCGGCTTTTTGGCGCAAAAACCCGTAAAGGAGGTCATGTTACAGATTACCCTGTTGGGATCGGAACAGACAACCAGCTTGTGGGTGGATGAAGTCAGGGTATATGAACCGGGGACAACTGCGGAAGCATTGGCACGCAGGGGGGTGGAGTTCCCACCCCGTGCCATATGGTCAAAATGGGGTGACGAATTGGCCTCTTCTGCAGGTATTAACCTGAAAGCCTCAAATGACAGTGAAAACCTGTACCTGACTCTTCCTGTAAAACAGAAAAACCAGGAAATTTCCATATATCTGAATCCTGGTACCCGGAGTAATTTCGGGAATCACTTCCGTTACCTCTACCATGTAATTAAGATTGATCCAGATGGACAAGTGTATAAAGGGACCACGATTGAGAAACAGGGTTACACAGCCGACGGCGAGTTTATGCCTGCTGCTGACCTGGGTATTAAAAAGGATACTTTGGAGGGCGGTTATCGTATAACGATTCCTTTTAAGGTTATGGAAATGGAAGATGTTTCTTTTCAACCTTTTGGATTTAATGTGAAGTGGAAGAGTCCGGGCCGGGAGGTTTACTGGAGCGGGAAGGCTGCCAGTAACAGGGAGATGGGACGGCTGATTCTCTCCAGGGCACCCGGTGTACGCATCAGCAGCATATTATTTGGCGAGCGCTATTTTGATGAACAGGATCAGTCGCAGGATTTCGTCTCCCATCCGCAACTTTATGCCGGGAGGAATAAGGCGAAGATTTCCCTGGTGAATGAGGGCGCTGCATGTCAGGTAGAAGTGGAAGCTGGTATTGAAGGGGAAGTACTTTCCAATGAGCATATTCAACTGGAGACTAACGAAACCAAAGAGGTGGAAATGGGATATGAAGCCGGATCCGGGCGGATAACAGCCTTTCAGGTGAACCTGAAAGTAAACGGGGAGAAACAAACCTTACGTCCTTTTCCTGTGGAGGTTCCGGCAGCGGTGGATATTGCAACAGACCAGGAGTTCTATTATCCGGAGGAGGATAGTGCCTATATAGAGGTTCATAACCGTTACAGACCTGTGCCACAGGAGGGGAGATTACAGGTTGAATTAAACGATCTGAGAAATAACCGCCTGATTCAGCAGTTCAGTGTTTCATCAGACAGTACCATTACAACCATCCCGGTGGATATCAGCCGGGTTGGAATAAATCCACTGCCGGTGCAGGATCATTCAGTTACGGTGCGTTACCTGGATGGAAATAATAAAGTGCTTGCTGAGCAGACCAGGCGTTTTGGCAGGATTAACCATACGAAAAGAAGACCTTTACCTCCCATAGATAAAGTATCCGTAGACGGAACCGGGCGATTGATAATAAACGATAACTTCCGTTTTTTCCCCATTCTTCCTTCCAACCATATCATGGATTGGGATGAAGCCATTGATATGGGTGCCAATTCATTTAAAGGGCAGTATTATGATTACGCCGGTGTGGATCCGTATGCAGACCGCGAAAAGGCATGGGAGAAGAATGCCTATACCATTTTTATAGGTCCTTATAAACCTGCTACCCTTGATACATTTAAACTGGATCCGCGCAGCCCGGAGCTGATGAGCCATCCGGGCGTACTGGGAACCTATGATCACCAGTTTTATTACTGGAACCTGACCAGGGAGTGGATCGATTTCAGGAAGGAAGTGGAGCGGGTGATGAGTAAACTGGAATCGCCCCGTTTGGTGATCTGGGGGCATCACGATTCCAGTTTCCTGTATGATCATGATATGCCCAGGTGGCCCAATACCGCTCAATTGCCGGTGGGTTACTGTTATGTGAAGATCATGAGTCGTCCGGGACTGGCCTGGCGGAATACACCCTTTCTGACCCGGACCGAAGAGGTTTTGGATGCGGGGCGTTTCAAACTGGCCGAGGTGAACCAGTATTTTGGAATCCATTACGATGAAATTGTACCCGAACATTTTGCTACGCTTCTTTCGTTGCGTCATGACGACTGGCACGGACTCAGGAATGAATCTTATCTGGATGTAATTTATGGAGCCAATGGTTTATATCACTGGATAGTCGGACAAAAACAGCAGACCCAGCGCCTGCGGGGCTGGTTCCAGGAGGAGAATTATATGTGGCCGGTTTTTGTAGCCGATGATGCAAAA
>JANTFK010000179.1 GCA_024763595.1 Bacteroidales bacterium
AAAGCAAAGCAAAACGATAACGGCCATGTAACATGGTAGCTTTATTCCCCTGTAATATAATTTCATAGGGCATTGCAGCCACATGGCTTTCACCAATGATGGGCAGGAAATGCGCTTCTCCTTCCTCCTTACTTTTCAGACCAACTCCAATGACGACTATTTTACGATCCGCCTCTACAATCTCATACACCCTGACTGTTTTATTCTTTCCGGATGTAAGATTCCTCCGGATGGTTGCCAGCCCCTCCTGGAAACTCCTGAATTCAGCCAGTTTAACCGGGTCTCCAAAATCGGGCATACCCATCATATAACGGTACTTTATCAGCTTGTCCGCATCTATGTCTCCTCCAAAAGATTTCATGGAGGATCCCATTGATTTCATGGTGCGTTTTATCTCTGTATCGATGCCAAGGGCTGTTGATTTGAAAGCATTTTCATGCATTTTTTCCCTTAAATAGGCATAAAAAAGGTATTGAGGATTTACCATCGAAACGGCAATCTTCCCCTCCCTTTTTTGCAAACCCACCTTCATGGCAGCCGCCAGCATTCCACGGTTACCGGATCGCAGACAGAGTGATTTGATTTTTTCATTTGTAAAAACAATCACATAAAGGTCGGGGTTTCCCCCGGGTGTGTAGGTTCCGATTACGTCATACCCGTTACCAGTTAACAAAGCAGATACTTTTTCGGAGGCCTTCTCCATACTTCCCGAAAGCGTAGTAATGTGATAATAGGGAGCTATCCCTGACAGGTATGCCGAACTCAGCAACAGTACCAGTGTTAAACCCAAAAATCTTTTCATCATACAATCTTTAATTTGGTTTATATAATCGCACCCAAAAATAAGATCTATAATACTCCAATAGGGAAATGGAAAGCTGATATATATCAGGATAAAAAGTGATCGACAATATACAATCAACAATATATGAATGAAAAGGCTGTCTGGAACCAGACAGCCTTTTAAACTTACCTGAGCGGGAAACGGGACTCGGACCCGCGACCCCGACCTTGGCAAGGTCGTGCTCTACCAACTGAGCTATTCCCGCAAACGGATTGCAAATATAGTATGCAAATTTGAAATCTGCAACAACTTATCCCCCTGGGTCTCTTACAATCCCGACAGTTTCTTGATCTCGTTCAATTTGTTCAAGGCTTCCACAGGTGTGAGATTATTTATATCCAGGCCCGCTATCTGGTCACGTATCTGCTTCAGGACAGGATCATCCAGTTGAAAGAAGCTCATTTGAAGCCCTTCGCGTCCACCAGCCAACTCTCCTACCGGTTTACTCAGACTTTTATCTCCACCTGTCTTTTCCAGTTCCCTGAGAATCTCATTGGCCCGCTTCACCACACTTTTCGGCATTCCCGCCATCTGTGCCACATGTATCCCAAAACTGTGTTCACTTCCTCCTGGAATCAGTTTCCTTAGAAAAACGACCCTGTCGTCCAACTCTTTTATAGATACATTATAGTTCTTGACCCTGGGAAAAGAGGCTTCCATTTCATTCAGCTCATGGTAATGGGTGGCAAAAAGTGTTTTTGCCCGGGCCCCAGGTTTTTCATGTATATACTCCACCATGGCCCATGCAATAGAGATCCCGTCATAGGTACTGGTACCCCGGCCTATCTCGTCCAGGATCACCAGGCTGCGATCCGACAAATTGTTCAGGATGCTGGCAGCCTCAAGCATCTCAACCATAAAGGTCGACTCACCCAGCGAAATATTATCAGACGCTCCCACCCTTGTAAAGATCTTATCAACCCACCCGATCCGGGCACTCTCTGCAGGCACAAAGCTTCCCACCTGAGCCATCAGGGTAATCAGGGCATTCTGCCTGAGGAAAGCAGATTTACCAGACATATTGGGGCCGGTCAGAATAACTATTTGCTGCTCCTGATCATCAAGCACCAGATCATTGGCCACATAAGCCTCATCCACAGGTAATTGTTTTTCAATTACAGGATGCCGGCCCCCCTTGATCTCGATCCTGGTGGATTCATTTACTTCAGGCCTGCAGTAATTGTTCTCCAGGGCCAGGGTGGAGAAAGAGAGCAGGCAATCCAGGCGTGCCACCAGTGATGCATTCAGCTGAATGGGCTTCACCCACGGGCCAATACCGGCAACCAGTTCCTGAAAGAGGCGTGCTTCAAGGGCCAGGCTCTTCTCTTCTGCTCCCAGTATTTTCTCCTCATACGATTTTAATTCTTCCGTAATATAGCGTTCTGCACTGACCAGCGTCTGTTTCCTGATCCATTCGTCAGGCACCTTATCCTTATGAGTATTCCTGACTTCAATATAGTAGCCAAATACATTGTTAAACCCAATTTTCAAACTTGCAATTCCGGTTCGTTCAATCTCGCGTTGCTGCAGGTTCAGCAGGAAATCTTTACCGGAGTGCATGATCTCCCTGAACTCATCCAGCTCATCTGAAACACCAGATGCAATGACTCCTCCCTTGTTAAGCAGGGCTGGTGGTTCATCTGTGATCTCCTTTTCAATTCTCTCTTTGATTTCAGTACAGGGGTCCAGTTGTGCGGCAAGGCGCTGCAACGCTTCTTCATCCGATCCCCGACACTTTTCCTTTAAGGGAACAATTGCACCCAGAGCATATCTTAACTGTACCAGTTCACGCGGAGAAACCCGGTTAACGGCAACTTTTGAAATGATCCTTTCCAGGTCCCCGATCAATTTTATCTGTCCGGCCAGAAAGTTCCGGAATTCCCCGTGCCTGTTGATATGATCCACCATGTTATGCCGCTCCCTGATCAGCAACACATCCTTCAGGGGTAAGGATAACCATCTTTTCAGCAGGCGCGATCCCATGGGTGAAACTGTTCTGTCCATCACATCGAGAAGCGTACGGGCCCCCTCATACAGCGATTGAAAGATCTCCAGGTTCCGGATTGTAAACCTGTCCAACCATACGTAGTGATCCTGTTCGATCCGCGACAGCCTGGATATATGCCCTGTATTTAAATGTTGGGTCAGCTCAAGGTATTGCATAATGGCACCACTGGCAATGATGCCATGGTGCAAATCATGGATCCCGAATCCTTTCAGATTCTGTGTGCCGAATTGTCTCAGGAGCTTATCCCGGGCATTATCTTCCGTATAGACCCATTCGTCGAGCAGATAGGTATAATATGATCCTCCGAAATGATCCGTGAATATGTCGCGCCTGCTTTTCTGAACCAGTACTTCCCGGGGGTTGAAACTGCTCAACAGTTTATCAATAAATGCCTGATCCCCCTGGGATGTAAGGAATTCCCCGGTGGAAATATCCAGGAAGGCAATACCATGGATCTGCCGATCCATATAAACGCTGGCAAGAAAATTATTCTCCCTGTTTTCCAGTACATTGTCATTAAGAGTCACCCCGGGGGTAACCAGCTCGGTGATTCCCCTTTTAACGATCTTTTTGGTAAGTTTTGGATCTTCCAGCTGTTCACAGATGGCCACACGCTGACCTGCTCTTACCAGTTTTGGCAGATAATTATCCAGCGCATGGTGGGGAAAGCCTGCCAGCTCCACCGACGATGCAGCGCCATTGGCTCTTTTGGTAAGGGTAATCCCCAGGATCTCAGAGGCCCTTATGGCATCTTCCCCGAAAGTCTCATAAAAATCCCCAACCCTGAAAAGCAATACAGCATCAGGGTATTGGGCCTTAACAGCAAAGTATTGCTTCATCAGCGGCGTTTTCACAATATTTTTCGGAGTCCCCAAATTCACCTTATTGAACCTCAAAAATACAGGTTATGACAGGATTATCGAAGCGTTGTTGATAATTAACCACTTTTATTTCTCCCGTTTTTTTCCTTAATTGAAAAGATGCGTTCCGGAAAACATACGCTCACCTATCTGATATTTGCCGGATTTTTCCTTGGTATACTGGCCGGCTGGCTGGCCGGGGATTCTATTCTTCCGGTTGCAGAGCCCATGAAGGAGTTTTTCCTGCGCCTCTTACGCATGGTCATTCTTCCGCTTGTCATTACTTCCATCGTATCAGCGGTTATACAAGTTGGAAGCAGTAAAGGATTGGGCATGATCAGCTTACGTACATTTACCTATTATATTACTACAAGCCTGCTTGCCATTCTGACCGGACAACTTCTGGTTAATCTGTTCAAGCCCGGAATCGGGGCCAATATCGGATTGGTTGAACAGCCTGAAGGTATTGGCGTGGTAGAACAGGGGTTTGGTCAACTGTTACTGCATATTATTCCGGAAAATCCTTTCGAAGCCATGGCCAGCGGAGATGTGCTTCCCGTTATCTTTTTTTCCCTGTTGTTCGGGTTCTTTGTCACCCGGCTTCAGGCAGACCAGCGAAACCTGCTGGGCGGGGTTTTTCAGGCAGCTTTTGAAGCAATGATGAAGCTGACCTCATTTGTGATCTGGACCGCTCCCATCGGGGTATTCGGGATCATAGCCGGAATCGTTGCTAAAACCGGCTTTGACTCATTCGCCTCCCTGGGCAGGTTTTTCCTGGTGGTACTGGCAGGATTGGCCATTCATTTCTTCATCACCCTTCCCCTGCTGTTAAAATATCTTGGCAGGCTGAGCCCGGTCAGGCACTACAGGGGAATGCTCTCTGCCCTGATGACAGCCTTTTCCACCTGCTCCACCATTGTGACCCTTCCACTGACCATGAAAGCTGTGACAGAAGTATCCGGGGTGTCAAAAAAAGCGGCGGGATTTGTATTGCCTATCGGAGCCACCATCAACATGGATGGTACGGCATTGTATGAATGTGTGGCAACCATCTTTATTGCCCAGGTATATGGCTATGATCTGGGCCTGGCACAGCAGGGGATCATCGTACTCACAGCCATACTGGCATCAATCGGCGCAGCCAGTATCCCCATGAGCGGACTGGTGATGATGTCCGTTATCCTGAATGCCGTAGGGTTACCACTGGAAGGGGTGGCCATGATCCTGGCAGTGGACCGTATCCTGGATATGTTCCGCACTACAGTCAATGTATTTTCCGACAGCGTGGGAGCAGTGATCATCAGCCGGATGGAAGGAGACCCGGATTAATAATGACCGCCCCGCTGGTTGAGGTGATCAATGCAATAAAACTATCAGGTAATCTACAGGCTGATATCCACACCCACGGCAAAGATCATGGTATTTTTTCCGTATGTATCCGTGTAGGGCACAGCGGTACCCATCAGGTCATAGCTCTGGGTATTCTTATAATCCTGGTACATCACATAGGTCACTCCTGCATTGATGGTCAGCAGTTCTCCGATATCCACAAAAACGCCACCACCGACAGTGTTGCTTTTCAGGGCATAGTTCAGGTCAGATTGGTAATGGTTGTTAACACCATTATTAGCGGTTAAAAAACCGGCACTTACACCAAGCATTCCCAGAAATTTATACTCCAGGCTGGCTGAAGCAGTATACCCGTTCTGGTCGATGGTCGATTCATTGTTGATCTGAACCTCTCCTCCGTTTCCATCGTCCCCGGTATTCCCGTAATAGGCCGGTTTGTCCAGGAAGTAGTTCATCCCGGCACTTGCCGTCAGGTTGGGTAACGGTTTCAGCTGAACACCTGCAGAAAACATACCCGGGAGGTCCGCCCTCACTTTTCCACCGTCCGGGAACATGTTCACATCATCAACTTCGGTTTTGTTGGTTAGTTCCAGCTTGGTTTGGTGCTCATATTTTACAGCTACATTGATCATATCCGTCAGATGCAGGTTCACTCCTACAATCGGGGCAAATCCCGAACCTGTCTGCACAGCACTGAGTGCTTTGTCGGAAGTCATGGCATCGAGACCGGCCGCGGTGGCCTGCAACGTGGCAACCACATCATCCGGAAAGGGCGGGTTGGTGGCAATGAGCCTGATATAATCTCCCGGAGGTTGCGGATTGTCTCCATAAGGAGCATCAATGCTCACCCCGGTTAATGATCCTTCGTAGGTATTTGTAGCAGTAACATACCTGCCACCCAGGTAGATCGATATCATTTCATTGACCGCATAGGTGGCGCCCGCCTGAAATCCCATATAGGTTGAGGAGCCATTGAAGGCAGCATCCATATCATATGCAGTTACATTGCTGTACCCCGGATTCCATCCGGTTTGATCTTCAACCCCCTTGTCGAGTTCAAGTAAACTGGATTGCAGCAATGGTACAAGGGTTGCCACCGGGATCTCAAAGGAGGGAAGTCCCGATTCAAAATTGGCGCTGCCCCCTCCTCCAATAACATTGAATCCTGCTGAAAAGGTCCACTTGTCCATTTTATAAACCGCATATATACTGGGAAAAACAGGAGCCATGAGCTCTGCTTCATAAGCAGATTCCGGAGCCCCATTCAGGTAGCCGAAATCACTTGTGATCCTCCTGGTTTGTGTGATCGTCTGGTTTGAAAGCGACAGGTGAAAACCATTCTTTAACAGGGAAAGACCGGCTGGATTATAATAGACGGCATCCACTCCGTATGAAGCATGGCGCGTAAGGGTCCTCGCCCATGCAGCACTCTGGTTCGTATTGGTAACCAATCCTCCTGCGTATACAGTAATGATACTTGTCATCAATGCAATAATAATTAGATTTACTCTTTTCATGGGGTTATTAATTTTGTTTACCAGACACAAGAATAACAATTATTTTCGACAATCAACTTATTTAAGGCACACGGGCTATGAAAGATACATTATTCGGAAAAACATGGGATGAGCTCCGGGAAGTGTGCAAACTACTCGGACTTCCGGTTTATACCGGAAGGCAACTAGCTGAATGGCTCTATAAAAAAGAGGTGTCATCATTTAAGGAGATGACCAACCTTTCCAAAAAAGCCCGTGCCCTCCTTTCATCGACATATGATCCGGGATTCATTTTTCCGGCAGATGTACAGGAATCTACAGACG
>JANTFK010000180.1 GCA_024763595.1 Bacteroidales bacterium
AGGTGGGATCAACCGTAATTACATTATCCCGTCCGGGTTCACATAATACCCTGAAAAGCAAATCGATACCTTCGTCGCTTCCATTTCCCAGGAAAATATTTCCCACCTGCACTCCCTTTATTCCGGCAATAACCTTTTTCAGGTCCATCTGCTGCGGATCGGGATACCTGTTCAATGGTGCATTGTGCGGGTTTTCATTGGCATCCAGGAACACCGAAGCCGAACCGGAAAAATCATCCCTGGCAGATGAATAGGGTGTCAGTCTCCTGATATTCTGCCTGACCAGCTTATCTATTTGAAAGTTACTATCCATCCTCTTTTGCATTTAACCTGACGGAAACCGCCCTGCTGTGCGCATGCAGCTGTTCGGCCTCAGCCAGGGTCATGATGGTATCACCAATGTTAGACAACCCTTCTTTACTGATCTCCTGGAATGTGATCTTTTTATAAAAACTATCCATATTGATCCCGCTGTAGGCATGTGCCCATCCGTTGGTAGGAAGGGTATGATTGGTCCCCGAAGCATAATCCCCCGCGCTTTCCGGGGTATAGCCACCCAGGAAAACCGAACCGGCATTCTCCACCATTCCGGAAAGTTCACTGTAATTCCCGGTGGCAATAATCAGGTGTTCCGGTGCATACTGATTGATCATATCCATGATCTCATCCTGGTTGCGGAGCAGGATCATCTTGCTGTTAAGCAGGGCCCCGGAGGCAATATCCTTTCTGGGCAAACCGGAAAGCTGCTCCTGTAGTTCCGTATGAACCCGGTCGAGCATCCGTTCCGAATCGGTTATCAGCAGTACCTGGCTATCGGGACCATGTTCGGCCTGGGAGAGCAGATCGGAGGCGATAAAAGCGGGATTGGATGTGGCATCCGCCACCACAGCCAGTTCGGAGGGTCCTGCAGGCATATCAATGGCCACCCGGTCCCTGCTCACAATCTGTTTGGCTATGGTAACATACTGGTTCCCGGGCCCGAATATCTTGTTGACAGCCGGAATGGTCTCTGTACCATGGGCCATGGCTGCAATGGCCTGAACACCACCCACCCGGAATACCCGGCTGATGCCCAGCAGGTCCGCAATGTACAGAATGGAGGGATTTACGCTTCCGTCTTTCCCTGGAGGCGTGCAGAGAATGACCTCCCTGCAACCGGCGATCCTGGCCGGGATCCCCAGCATAAGTACTGTTGAAAGCAAGGGCGCAGATCCGCCCGGGATATAGAGCCCCACTTTGCCGATGGGAACCGGCTTCTGCCAGCACCTGACTCCTGATGTGGTCTCAATGGTTCCGCTCTGAACCAGTTGTGTCTCATGGAAAGCGAAGATGTTCCGGTGAGCCACATCTATGGCCCGCTTGAGTGCTTCACCCACCGATGCGCCTGCTTTCCTGATCACTTCCTGTGATATGTCCAGGCTATCCACGTCAAAGCCATCATATTTCCTGGTAAACTCCAGTACGGCAGCATCTCCCCCGGTGGCAACCTTATCAATCATCGACTTAACCTGCCTCTCCAGCGCTGTCTGGTCCAGTTTGGGCCGTTGCAACAAACCGGGCCATTGATCTCTGCCGGGATGACGAATAATATTCATAAGTCACACATTAGCATTTAAACAATCATTTTTTCTATGGGTATCACCAGGATTCCCTGGGCACCCAGTTCCTTCAGGCGGTCAATCACCGACCAGAAAGTTTTCTCACTTAACACGGAATGAACCGAGCTCCAGCCCTCCCCGGCAAGGGGCATGACGGTCGGGCTTTTCATACCCGGGATCACCTTGATGATCTGCTCCAGGTTCTCATTGGGAGCATTCAGCAGGATATATTTATTATTGGATGCCGCCATAACACTGCGAATCCTGAAAAGCAGGTCAGCTACGAGGCTTTTCTGTTCCCCGTCCAGGTTCCGGTTGGCAATAACCACCGCCTCCGATTGCATAATGGTCTCTACCTCCTTCAGACCGTTACTGATCAGAGTACTCCCTGAACTGACAATATCAAAGATGGCCTCCGCAATACCGATGGAGGGGGCCAGTTCCACGGAACCGCTCAACACATGCACGTCGGCCCTGATCCCGTGTTCGGCCAGGTATTTCTCCAGAATTACCGGGTAGGATGTGGCGATCCTTTTATTCTGCAAGTCCTCCAGCCCGTTATACACCTCAGCTTTGGGAACGGCAATGGAGAGCCTGCAACGGGAGTAACCCAGCCGCTCAATCAGCTCCACATCACACCCTTTTTCGGCGAATTCATTCTCTCCCACAATGCCGATATGGGCTACCCCGTCCTCCACATATTGAGGGATATCATCATCCCTGAGATAAATGACCTCCAGTGGAAAGAAGCGGGCCACGGACCTGAGCTTCCTGGAACCGTTATTCAGCGTGATGCCCGCCTCTTTAAGCAGCTCCAGGGACTTTTCACTCAGGCGTCCCGATTTTTGAATGGCTATTCTCAATTTTTCCATGATTGCATATTTATACAAAAAAAGGTCTGCAGTATCTGCAAACCTATCGACAACTTTTCGGATTACAATGTACTACACAGCTTCCTACACCCATACATGGTGATGGTGATGATGAACGCTATGCTTTCTGGTAATCCGCATTTCTATACAATTGTTCTGCAATATTAAATAATAAATTGAAAACAACCAATGGAACGGATCAATAATTTTAAAAGGGAATTAAAGATCCTTCAGGAGGATATTGGAGGGGGACTCCCGGATGGAATGCAATATATGTTCATGGAGCTTTGCGATCCGGTTCAGTTCATCCGATTCGTGCACAACCATCTGATCGCTCCCCACATGTTCCATCTGGTTGTAGATATACTCCACCGTGATCTTATTGATATCAACCGAAGGCAGGTAGGACCTGATCTTGGGATTGTCGGCCGCAATCTCTACCAGGATTCCGGCATTGACCAGTTCGTAAACAAGATCATTGACCAATCGGATAGGAATGCCCAGCTTGCGGCTCAGGATGTCTGTGTTCAAAGGTTCTCCACCCTCTTCAAAATTCTTGATAATCTGGTAGGAGATCAGCAGGGTCAGGATCCTTTTGTTATTATGGCTCAGGTTCAGTGCATTCTCTTCAAACTCATAGTTCTCAATATTCTGGTAGGCGAAAGAGATCTCAGCCCCGATGAGTAAGATTAGCCAGGTAATCTGCAGCCAGAGCAGGAAGAGCGGGATAAATGCGATACCACCGTAAAGTGTATTAAATTTCATAACACCAATCTGGAGCTCCTGGTAGAGCGACTGGAAGATCAGCGCCCCGGTACCGGCAACGATACCCGCAATCAGGGCATATTTAAACTTCACCCTTGTATTGGGCATCACAATGTAAACAAGGGTGAAGAGGAGCCACATGGATACATAGGGGATCGATTTGATCAGGAATATGATCAGGGGCTTAAAGAGTTCCATCTCCCGGGCGGTAGATTGAATTTTGAGCATCACACTGCCCGAAAGGCCAATAGCAAAAGGGGCCAGGATCATGATGGCCAGGTAATCGGAAAATTTCCGCATGGGAGAGCGGGGTTTCCGAATCTGCCAGATATCGTTAAAGGAGGCCTCAATATTGTGCAGTACCTGGATCACTGACCAGAAGAGTATGATTCCGCCAACACCGGCAATAACCCCTCCTTTTGTATTCTGCAACAGGTTATCAACCATGCCGGTCACCCACTCCATCACCTCCTGCTGTTCCTCCATATGTTTGTTGATGAAATTATGGAGCATATCCTCAAATCCGAAGTTCCTGGCAATGGCAAAAGCAATGGCGAAGATGGGTACCAGCGAGAGCATGGTAAAATAGGTCAGCGCAGCAGCTCTTACCGCGGCCCGGTCCTCAAAAAAACCTTTGAAAGCCAGAAAGTAGATCCTGGCCTGCCTGATGAGAAACAATCTCCGGCGCGACTTGGAGGTCAGATCCTGAGACCAGATCTCTTCCTTAAAAAAAGTTCTGAGCTTTTCCAGCATACCCCGTTCTTTGCCAGACAAATATAGTAAACTTGCTAAAAGGAGGCAGGAAAAATTAACTTTGCAGCAAAATGATTTGATTATGGCCACATTAAAAGAGAGATTCAGGAGATGGAAAGAGACACGTTCCCTCTGGCAAAAAACCACTGATGTTATATTCTGGCTCCTGTTGATAATGTTGATTATCCCCGGTCCGCGAAAAGTGATTTCAACCGCCGTAAATAAGGTGGCACTCAATATCAAGACCCCCGGCATTCAGGCAGATGAGAAACAGGCCGTTTTGACGGACCCGGATTATAACTGGGTCCTTGCCTGGAGTCCCAATGAACCCTTTTACTTCAGTCAAGTAAGAGATCAGGTGGTTTTCCTGAATTTCTGGGCTACCTGGTGCCCGCCCTGCGTAGCGGAACTTCCAGAAATCCAGAAAATCTATGAGAAATACGGTAAGAAAGTAACCTTTCTCCTGGTCACCAATGAGGATCCGGCAATTGTGGAAGCTTTTATGGAAAAGCATGGCTATCAACTGCCGGTACTCTATATGGGGACCACCCCTCCCGGTGTATTTGCCCACAGGGCCCTCCCCACCAGCTTTATCATCTCAAAAGATGGCCGGGTGGTCACCAAAAAAACCGGGGCAGTCAACTGGGATTCCAGGGCAACATACAGGATCTTCGACGAGCTCCTCAGGTAGTCTTCCGGTAATTGGTTACCGCCAGGGAAAGGATGAGAATGGCATAGATACCCAGGCTGTAGAACTCCCTGCTGATATCCCGGAAACCGGATCCTTTCAGCAGGATCATGCGAATCACCCGCATGAAATAGGCAACGGGATTCACCAAGTTTACTTTCTGAGCCCATCCGGGCATGCTCTCAGTCGGAGTAAAAACGCCACTCATGAGGATAAAGGTGATCATGAAAAAGAATGCCACAAACATGAGTTGTTGCTGGGTATTGGATATGGTAGAGAGAAACAGGCCGATTCCCAGTACCACAAAAAGGTAAACCGAAGCAAAAATAAAAAGAAGACCAATACTGCCTTCCACCGGAAGATCATACAGGCCCCTTCCCACAACCAGTCCGAATGCCAGTTCAAACAGGGCAATCAACCAGAATGGTAATAGTTTGGCAATGAGGAACTGGTATTTCCTGATGGGGGTGACATTGATCTGTTCGGTGGTCCCCATCTCCTTCTCCCTCACCAGGTTAAGTGCGGTAAGGAGCATCCCGATCATGGTTACCATAATCACCAGGATCCCGGAAAACATATAGATTTTGTAATCGAACAGCGGATTGTACCAGAACCGGGGATTGATATCCAGTGTGGTCATGTTCCCTGAATCGTCGAAACTGAACCACCCGGCCCTGATCTGTTGGTTAAAGCTGTTGATGATCCGGGTGCAATAGGCATTCACCAGTCCGGCCTCTGTGGCATTGATGGCATTTACCACCAGTTGCAGGTCCGTACTTCCCTCACTGTACAACCGCTTCTCAAAATGATGACCCATTTGCAGGATAACATCGGCCCGGTCCAGGGTAAGTAACCGTTTAGCCTCCCTGAAATCAGTGGTGGTCAGGATGATCCGCGTAAAGGGCGAACCGGAAAACTTGGAAAGCAGCAGCCTGGATGCCTGGGAGTTGTCCCGGTCCACCACCACCATCTTTATATCCTTCATCTCCAGGCTGGCCGCATAGGTCAGTACGATCATCTGGACCACGGGGATCACAAAGATCACCGGCAGCATAAATCTGTTGCGGAAGATCTGCCTGAACTCTTTAACCAATAGTGTCGCGATTACCTTCATGGTCTCTTATTGAAGTCTGACATGAAATCTTTTCACTGCAGCAAGGATCAGGAAGAGTGTCATACCCAGCAGGATCAGTGTCTCCTTCCAGATAAATGCAAACCCGGTACCTTTTAACATGATGTTTTTTACAATCACAATAAACCAGCGAGCCGGCATGACGGTGGATATCCACTGAAGGATCCCAGGCATATTATCGATGGGAAAAATAAATCCCGACAGCAGAATGGTGGGAAGCATAAGCCCGAGCATGCTGATGACCATGGCCATCTGCTGTGTTCTGGCAGTGGTAGAGATCAGTACACCCAGGGAGAGGGCCAGGGTGATATAGAGCATGCATTCCAGCATCAGCAGCCAGATACTCCCGACCACGGGCACATTAAATACCAGGAACCCAAGCAGGATGATGGTCATGGCATTAATAAAGGAAAGCAGTACATAGGGCGTAACCTTTCCCAGGATGATCTCCCGGGGTTTAAGCGGTGAGGCCAGCAACAGTTCCATGGTTCCGAATTCCTTTTCCCGCGTGATGGTCACCGAGGTCATCAGCGCCGAAATAAGCATCAGGATCAGTGCCATTAACCCGGGGACAAACATATAGACCCCCCTGAGTGCTTCATTATAAAACATGCGCGTTTTCAGTCCGACCTCCCACGGTACGGTCACATCACCGTTCAGGGAGTGAAAATAGCTGAGAAGTACACCCTGCAGGTAGGTCAGTGCCAGCTGGGCCGAATTGGCATCCGATGCATCCGCAATAATATGAACGCTTGCTTTTTTCTCCCTCAGCAGCTTTTGCTCGAAATCATCTTCAAATATCACTACCAGTTTGGCTTTTCCGCTACGGAACAATGCACCTATCTCCTCCTGGTGATCCAGATATCCTGCCGGTATAAAATAACCCGATGAAAAGATCTTCTGAGTCGCTTTAACAGAGGCTGCATCCCGGGATCGGTCCCAGATACCCACCTTCACATCCCTGATCTCGGTAGTTACCACGTAACCAAACAGGATGATCATGACCACCGGGAGCCCGAAAAGGATCACAAGGGTCCTGACATCCCGGAAGATGTGCTGAA
>JANTFK010000181.1 GCA_024763595.1 Bacteroidales bacterium
CTGTTTCAACCGGGATGACTTTCAATGATCTCTACCTGCCTTCAGAAGAGCTTTGCATGGCTGAGATCTTCCGGGATGCCGGATACCACACTGCCTACCTGGGTAAATGGCACCTGGACGGCCACGGCAGGCATAACAATGTGGACCCGGACCGCCGGCAGGGATTTGAATACTGGAAAGGAGCAGAGTGTTCCCACGATTACAACCACATGTTATATTATGTAAATGATCTTCCTGAAAAAAAATTCTGGAAGGGCTATTCACCGTTTGCCCTTTCCAGGGACGCCATCCGGTACGTGGATAACCATGCAGGTGACAAGGAACCATTTCTGCTTTTTATATCCATAGCCACACCTCATTTCCCGCATAATTCAGCACCTGAAGCTTATAAAGAACGCTATCCGGCACAGGAAATTCAACTGCCCCCCAATGTGCCTGCAGAGATGGCCGCAGAGGTGCTTCCCGAGTTACAGGGTTATTATGCGCACTGTACGGCAACGGACAGGGCCATCGGGGAACTGGTTGCTCATATGGACTCCCTGGGTATGCTGGAGAATACCATCCTTGTCTTTACCTCCGACCATGGGGAAATGATGGGCGGGCATGGCAGGAAACCCTTCAGAAAACAGCTGGTGTGGGATGAATCGCTGCATATTCCTTTTTTAATCCGTCTCCCCGGAACCGGTAAACACAGGGGAGCCAGCGTAAATGCTCCGCTGACCACTCCGGATATTCTGCCTTCCCTGCTAGGTTTGTGCCATATTGAAATTCCGGAAAGCATTGAAGGGGAGGACATTTCGGAGCTTATAAGAGAACCGGATCCTGAATCGGACAGGGCCGTATTGGTCATGCATGTAACTCCTTTCGGTATTAACCGGGATGATCCTGCCTTTCGTGCTCTCCGTACTTCCAGGTATACTTATGCCGTTTCACCTGAGGGTCCTTTCCTGCTGACGGATCACCGCGAGGATCCATTCGAGGAGGAGAACCTGCTGGATGATCCGGCTTATGCTACCCTCCGGGCGGATCTCCATCATCAGCTTATGGAAAAGCTGAAAACAGTGGGGGATGAGGAGCTGTTTCCACGCGAATATTACATCCAGAAATGGGGATATACACTGGACCGGGACAACATCAATTACTGGAGCTTTGAAGAAGGCAAGGGCAGGGTGCAGGGTCCCGGGATGAAACGCAGATAACCACCTGGGGTATTTGAATGCCTTGTGTCATGAGAATTTCGATGATATCTTTTGCATTTTCCTGCCTGATGTTGCTCTCATGCAGTCATCAGCCTCAACAGAAATATCCCGGATCAATGGATCCCTCTCTCCGGGAGAGTAAGTCTGTTCGGATGCCGGATTATGTCATGCCTTCCATGGGTAGCTGGTTCTGGACTAAAGTTCTTCAACCATCAGATTATGAGAAGTTTATCGATACTTTAAGTCTGCACGCTCCATACAATCTTTTAACCACCTCGTTCCGGATTCCCGGGAAGGAGATTACCGGGAATGAACTGCATCAACAGATTAAAGGGGCCGCTGAGTATGCACAAAAAAAGGGTATTTCACTGGTGGTGGACCTGGATGTTCGCCTGGCACGCAGGGCATTTGAGTCAAGATATCCGGATGAACTTCAGGAGATGCTGATGTTGAAGCAGGTGAAATATACCGGGACAGATTCGGTAAGAGCAGTGGTTCGTAGCATGGATCTGAATGATCATTATACCCACAGGACCACCCACTATATTTCGCTGAAAGGTGCACTTCTGAGGACCTATGCCTATCGATACAGCGGTGGTGTTATTGATCCGGAATCACTAACGGATATCACCTTTGAATGTAATCTGCTGTCTGAATCAAAAGATTCTGTTACGGTGATGGTCCCCTGTGATCACGGCGGGTTGACACATGCCTGTGTGATGGTCTCATTTACACACCTGGCCCCCGATGTGTTTGCCCCGCATTTAATGGAGTTTCAACGGCAGCTGATCCGTGACTATGCCGATGTTCCCCTGGCCGGGGTTTGTAAGGATGAATGGGGTTTTCCTCCCTGTTTTGCACCAACCAAAAGTGAGTTCTGGTATTCCGGATACCGTGCCGGTGCATATGCAAAACGGACAGACGGCCGTGATCTGCTGGAAGATTGCCTGCTCATGTCCCTGGGTATTGAGGGGCAGGAGCGGGAGCGCCGAATGGCAATTAACCATTTCATGGAAATGTCTTATCAACGAAACAGCGAACTGGAGGTTGATTTCTACAATAGTGTCAAAGAGGTTTTCGGGCCCCTGGCAGTCACAGCCACCCATCCCACCTGGTGGCCCTATCCCGATGCACGCGAGTATAAAAAAAATGGCCTCGCGTGGTGGGGGGCCAGACGCGACTGGGCACAGACGGATGAACTAACGCCCTATGCTGTCCGCACCTCACTGGCTAAAAAATGGCAGAGTCCGGTCTGGTATAACATGTATTACGCAAATAACGTGGCGGATTACGAAAGATCGGTATGGAGCCATGCCCTGGCAGGCGGCAGAATCAACTATCACCCGCTTTATCCGGGATCTGAATCTCTTGATGATCGTACGATGGAACTCCTGAAAGGTGACCTGATGCGTGCAGAATGCAGGATCCGGCTCCTGAACTACATCACTCAGACTCCGCTTGATTGCCCT
Source organism: Bacteroidales bacterium (assembly GCA_024763595.1). Classification (GTDB taxonomy): domain Bacteria; phylum Bacteroidota; class Bacteroidia; order Bacteroidales. The sequence goes on from JANTFK010000181.1 coordinate 2,669, forward strand.
GTTGCAGTGATCTTCGGACATGCCTGCACAATGAACTGGGCCGGTCCCGCCTATGATGATGTGGGCATGGAACTGGTGGACAGCCTGTGGCAATTGGGTTTTCCGGCCGATTTGATACCGAGCAGTGAAATCAGGGGCAACCAGCTGCATATTGATGACCGGGGATGGATCACATACGGGTTGCAAAGATATGCAGCTGTTGTGCTGTATCACCCGGAGTTTGAAGAACCTGCAACTGCCGGTTTTTTCAGCAGGGCTGCAGATGGCCCAACCCGTATGTACCGGATCGGTGAGTGGACACAGGATTTCAACGGTCAGGATTATAACGGAAGTGAATCGCTGCCTGCATCGATGATAGCAATGGACAATATTCATGCTGTTATTCCGGAAATACGTAAAGCTCTTCAGGCTAAAGGAATTGGACGGGTAACCCCGTCGGTTGTCTTTCGTGAAAATATTTTCCCCTCCTCAAGTTCTCCTCCAACCACGGGTTTCTGCCGGCTGATCGATGGTACGATGATCCGGATTGCCGGAACGGAGCATGTGGGTGGAGATCCGATCCACACTACCATGGAGGTAGATGGACATACGGTATTTTTTGATGCTGTAGGAATGGCAGCCATACGGCTGGACAATAAAGGCAGGGTAGAGGCAATGGCTGCGGGCGGATTAAAATCATTTAAAAGCACCGGCCTGGAAATTACCCTGAACGACCGCACAGATATGGCACTATGGAGAAATGAGAGGGGAAAGTGGGAGGGAGTCATACAGGGAACGGAGGATGATGTGCCGCCGGAATTATTGAAAATAACAGGGGATTGGTCCCAACTTGCCCTCCCCCTCCCATATCATGCATATTCATCGTTAGCACTGTATCTATGACAAATCATTTTGATTTTTTCCCTGGTACTTAAGGGTTTTACAGGATATCCGGTTACCATTATTCTGACCAGCGATCAGCAATTGAACGATCTGCTTGATCCCGATAAGAAGATCGATCTCTCTACTGGCTTTAATAAGCGGTATGCCAGCCTGAGAGAGGTGTGTGAACTGGGACAGAAACGGGGGGACAAGATACTGACCATTGCCTTTGATGAGTTTTTCAGGCAATACAGGGAGCAGGCAGGAACCAAACGTTTGATCACACCGGATAGTGGGTTCAATCTGCAGCATTTCTATTTGGATGAGCTCCATCTTCAGCCGGTGGAAGCGGAGCCCTGAAGGCCTCTCCTGAAACATCACCATCCCGCCCAATGCAAGTGGGGTGATCCATGTTCCCACCTATGGTTCGGGGGGCACCATCAGGGTCAACGGGGCCGTTGTGGAGACAACCGGTGAAAAAGACGGGTTCAGCCTGATCGGAACCTATGGTCCGGGTAACTACCTGGTGGAAGGACCACCCTACAATAACCTTCAACGCCGAAGATGATCAAAAATGGATCAATGAATATACGTGATGGTTCTCCTTTCAATAGTTCCAGCCGGGATGCCTGCCCCATTCAAATCTTCGGGCAGGATCAAAATCGGGATTGGGCCGGGGGAATTCGGCATGAACCCGGCTACTCCACTGCTCCAGTTCCCGGAATAATTCTTCCGTCTTCTCCGGATATTTTTCTGACAGGTCGGTGGTTTCCCCCATATCCCCGGCCAGGTTGTAAAGTGCCCGGCTGTTGTCGTTCAGGTGATGGATCAGCTTCCAGTCGCCCCTGCGTATGGCGGAGGCCGGTTTATCGTGGTGGTAAACCGGGTAGTGCCAGAAAATGGCACGATCCGGATCCGGTTCGTCTCCTTCCAGCACAGGTAACAGGCTTATACCATCAAACTCCTGGGATTCAGGCAGGGGAATACCGGCCAGGTCCGCAAGCGTAGGGTAGAGATCCACACTGGATATCAGGGCATCACTGATCCGGCCCGGCTCAATTTTCCCCGGCCACAGGGCCAGAAAAGGCTCCCTGATCCCGCCTTCATACACTGTCCCCTTCCCGGCCCTCAGGGGTGCATTGGATGTGGCCACATAAAGCAGTGTGTCACCCTCATAAATATACTGTTTGGACCGGGCCAGCAGCGGAATGCTGTCAAACCGGCTGATCAGTCCCCCGTTGTCCGAAAAGAAGAGGACCAGCGTGTTGCCGGAGAGATCCAGCGCTTCCAGCTTTTCCAGGATCCTTCCCAGACTGTTGTCCACATGCTCTACCATGGCAGCATATACGGCATTGCAGGGGTACCCTTCCACTTTCTCTTTGGCCAGGTACTTTTCGATCAGGCTTGAATCCGCATCCAGTTGTACATGTACATCGTAATGTGCCAGGAAGAGAAAGAACGGGTTCTCCCGGTGGGTTTCAATAAATTCAAGACTCAGATCGGTCAGGGCCTCCGAAAGCACAGTACCCGGCTCCACTTCAATGGGTGTGCTCATTTTATTTGCAAAGTTCAAATATCCGCCTCCCCTGTATACATTGGCACTCCCGAACCCCTGGTTCCATGGCTGGTGCTCTTCTTCCCGCCCCAGGTGCCATTTTCCGAAATAGCCGGTGGCGTAACCCGCTTTTTCCAGGGTTTCCCCAATGGTGATGATCTCCTCAGGGAGATACTGTGTGCGGTTGCTGGGTACGGTTACCTCTTCGTAGGGTCTCCAGTGGCCGGGTATAAAGTCAATCACGCCTACCCGGGCAGGATACTGGCCCGACATGATACTGGCACGGGTGGGGGAACAGACAGGACAGGCAGCATAAGCATCCGTAAAACGGATTCCGTTTTCCGCCATCCTGCTCAGATTGGGTGCTTCGTTAAACCGGTTGCCATATACGGGCAGGTCGGCCCATCCTAAATCATCGGCAAGGATAAACACAATATTGGGCCTGGACCCGGAGAGAATATCTGAGTCCCTCTCTGCACACGCGGGTAACAGGATGAGCATCATCAACAAAAACAACGTGATCGTTAAACAGGAAAACCCTGATAACTGGAAATAGCGGGTACATGACATCAGTTCTGAAGATTTGGTTATACGTCTTAATATTACAGCTAAAGTTAAAACACTTTGGCAAAAATATAACGGACAGAATGATGAAGAAAAAGAGGGATTGTTTTTGATATCAAAGAGGCCTTTAAGATACATCAACAAAACATACTCCCGCAATGTACATAGATCATAAATGGGTATTTTAGCTGGTTCTTACTTCAAGAATTGCTATATTCATCAATCGAATATTTTTTCAACTGACAATTATATTACAATGGAAAACAGAAGAACATTTATTAAAAAAACAGCCCTGGGCACGGCCGGCGCAACCCTGGGGCTTTCGGCTGTTTCGGCCAGGTCCTATGCCCGGATACTGGGAGCCAATGACCGTGTCAACCTGGCAGTTATAGGTTTGCGGGGACGGGGTAAATCACATATGTTTAACTTCTCCAATATGTACGATGATGGTGTAACGGTCAAAACTGTGTGTGATGTGGATACACAGTTCTTTAAAGAATCGATCAAGATTGTGGCCGATAATCAGAAAGGAAACAAACCGGATACGGTTCAGGATATGCGAAAAATATTCGAAGATCCTGACATCGATGCGGTAACCATGGCCACACCGAACCACTGGCATGCCCTGGGAGCTGTATGGGCGTGTCAGGCAGGGAAGCATGTATATGTGGAAAAACCAAGTTCACATAATATCTGGGAGGGCAGGAAGATGGTTGAGGCTGCCCGGAGATACAACAGGGTAGTGCAGGTAGGATTCCAGAACCGCTCCATCGGCAATGTGATGCAGGCCATGGAATTCCTGCATAATGGTGGTATAGGCGATGTGTATATGGCACGTGGAACCTGTTTCAAACCCAGGGATTCATTTGGAATCGCACCCGATAGTGAACCGCCTTCCACGCTGGATTATGATATGTGGCTGGGACCGGCTTCCTACCAGCCTTATAATGTGAAAAAGGTACATTATAACTGGCACTGGCACTGGAACACCGGCAACGGAGATACCGGGAACCAGGGCCCCCACCAGTTTGATATAGCCCGCTGGGGTCTCGGGAAAAAGGTTCACCCGGTGAAGGTACATTCCATGGGCGGGATCTTCGGGATTTCACCCCGGGAATGTTCCCAGGAGACACCCAATACCCAGACCTCAATCTTTGAATATGCGGATGGAAAGATTCTGGAATTTGAAACGAGG
>JANTFK010000182.1 GCA_024763595.1 Bacteroidales bacterium
GATACGCTGAAAATTAAGCTTGGAGAAACATCTTCCAACAGGAAGTTCAGCCTGCTTGAAACCAACTGTATCGGATGGTGCCATAAGGCTCCGGCCATGTTGATCAACGATACACCCTATACTGAACTGACACCGGAAAAGGTGACAGAAATCCTGCGTGAATATATAAAGCAGAAAAAATAGTGATTAAAAGCCACCAAATGAAAGATAAATATGTCAAGCGGGTAGATCTCATATTTGAAAAGGTCGAATGCCGGAAGATTCTGGAAAAAATCATGAAGATGGAGCCTGATGCCATTTGTCAGGAGGTCCTTGAGTCAGATCTGAAAGGCAGGGGGGGAGCCGGATTCCCAACCGGTATGAAGTGGAGGTTTGCCGCCCAGGAAAAAGAGCCGGTTAAATATATCGTTTGTAATGCGGATGAAGGAGAACCCGGAACCTTTAAGGACCGTGAGATACTTGACAGGGTTCCGGAAAAAGTGTTTTGCGGAATGGCAGTGGCTGCCAGGGCGGTGGGCGCAAAAAACGGTTATGTTTACCTGAGGGGAGAATACAAGTTCCTGATCCCGAAGTTAAAAGAACACCTGCATATCTTCCACCAGCTGGTGGAAGAATTTAATCTCAACTTCAGGGTACATATCCGTCTGGGCAGTGGCGCCTACATTTGCGGAGAGGAGAGTGCTTTATTTGAATCACTGGAGGGCAAGCGGGGAGAGCCACGCAACAAACCACCCTATCCGACCACCTCAGGACTGTTTAATAAGCCCACAGCCGTCAATAACGTGGAAACCCTGGTTCACTCGGTTATGATCATGAAATACGGAGCCTCTCATTTCAGGGAACTGGGGACCAAGGACTCACGAGGTTCAAAAGTATTTTCCGTTTCAGGAGATACCCCCAAAGCCGGAATCTATGAGTTGGAACTGGGCATGTCTGTGAACGAGTTTGTGGAGGAGTTTGGTGATGGAGATACCAAGTCGGTTCAGGTAGGGGGTGCATCTGGTTTTTGTGTGCCAAGAAAGAAATTTGAGGAGACCATCATTGGATTTGAAGGAGTTCCCACCGGCGGATCCATGAAACTCTTTAACTCCACACGCTCCATGTATAATGTATTACACAATTATCTGGATTTTTTCTCCGAAGAGTCGTGTGGTCAGTGTACTCCCTGCCGTGTGGGATGCCAGCAGCTGCTCAAGGGTGTTGAGGCAGTGAAGCGGGGAGATAAAAATTCCAGGTACCTGGATGAACTGGTTAAGCTGGCCAAAACCATGAAACGGGCATCAAAATGCGGACTTGGACAATCAGTGGGGAATGCCTTTGGTTCCATTGTGGAAAATTTCAAAGAAGAGATCATTTATTAACAGGAAATCAGATAACAAGTTATATCATGGTGAATCTTTCTATCAATGGCATGCAGGTAAAGGTTCCGGAAGGAACCACCATTCTGGAAGCTGCCAAAAAGCTGAATTTCAGGATCCCGGTCCTCTGTCATCACGATGACCTTTGTGTAGCAGGGAATTGCCGGGTATGCGTCGTGGAGCAACTGGGAGGGAAAGCATTACTGGCTGCATGTGCCACTCCCGTAAACGAAGGAATGCAGATCCTTACCAATTCACTGAAGGTCCGCTCAGCCAGGAAACATGTGATCGAGTTACTGCTTTCCGAGCACAATGCCGACTGCACTAAATGCTATAAAAACGGCAAGTGTGAATTGCAGGATCTATCCAATGAGTTCAGTGTGGGTGATCACCTGTTGCTGGACCTGATCGATCTCAAAAACTATACCATTGATCGCTTTTCTCCTTCCATACAGAAGGATGACAGCAAGTGTATCCGTTGTCAGCGATGTGTCCGTACCTGTGAACAACTGCAGGGAGTCAATGCCCTGACCGTGGCACATAAGGGAGATCGTATGAAAATCAGTACTTTTGAGGATCTTTCCATGGCAGAAGTAATTTGCACCAATTGTGGACAATGTATCAACCGTTGTCCAACCGGTGCACTGGTTGAACGCACCTACCTGGATGAAGTATGGGACGCCATTCTTGATCCGAAAAAACATGTAGTGGTTCAGACTGCCCCGGCTGTCAGGGTCGGGTTGGGAGAAGAGTTGGGTCTGGAACCGGGTAATCGCGTAACGGGCAAAATGGTGGCCACATTAAAACGGCTCGGTTTTGATTCGGTTCTGGACACAGACTTTACCGCTGACCTTACCATCATGGAGGAGGGAACCGAACTGCTCACCAGGCTGAAAGGGGCCCTTGTGGATAGAGATCCGGGAGTGGCACTGCCCATGACCACCTCCTGTTCACCGGGCTGGGTCAAATTTATAGAACATACTTTCCCGGAGTTTCTTCCCAATGTCTCTTCCTGCAAGTCTCCGCAACAAATGTTTGGAGCGTTGGCAAAAACCTATTACGCTCATGTCCGGAAGCTTGATCCCAGAGATGTGGTTAGTGTTTCCATTATGCCGTGTACGGCTAAAAAGTATGAAGCCAACCGGCCTGAAATGCGATCCAGCGGTTACAAGGATGTGGATTATGTACTTACAACCCGGGAACTGGCCAGAATGATCAAACAGGCTGGTGTCGATTTTAATAAACTGAAAGAGGATAAGTATGACAGCATCATGGGTACCTCAACCGGAGCCGGTGTGATATTTGGTGCTACCGGTGGCGTAATGGAAGCTGCCCTGAGGACCGCCTATGAGATTGTCACGGGAAGGGAAGTTCCCTTTGATGGTTTGAATATCATGCATGTAAGGGGAGTGGAGGGAGTCAGGATGGCTTCCATCCTTATCGAGGATTGCAAGGAGGAGTGGAGCTTCCTCAATGGTGTTGAACTGAAATGCGCTGTGGCACATGGCCTGGTCAATGCACGCACATTGATGAATAGCGTTAAGCGTGGGGAAATTAATGTCCATTTCATTGAGGTAATGGCTTGTCCGGGAGGATGTCTGGGAGGAGGGGGACAGCCCATTCCCACCAATGAGGAAATCCGTAAAAAGCGGACCGAGGCCATTTATGCGGAAGATATGTCTATGAAGATCCGAAAATCCCATGAGAATCCGGAAGTAATCGGTGTCTATAAAGAATTCCTGGGTGAACCCCTTGGCCATAAATCCCACGAGTTGTTGCATACCCACTATACCGAACGGGTACGTTATTAATTTTTGGTTGCGAACCAGCCGCAGGAAACCTTACTGATCCTGGTTTATTCCACCTCCAGCGGGTACAGCCAGAGAGTAATGTCAGACTCCGGATCGTAACTTTCAGATGCAATCACAGTCATATAATTGCTGGCTGAGACGATCAGGTCGTTATATTTCATTGATACGATCTCATGGCCCTGCGAATAGACACTATCGTGCGGGGAAACAATTACAGAGGCCCTGAGATCATATGCTGCCACTTCAATCAACTCGGTGAGATCCTGATAGGCAATGCCGGAAAAAACCTTATTTTCCAAACGGGTTCCTCCCATATAGACATCGATGGAATCCAAGCCTTCCGCCGCATGCAGAAACTGGATGTGAATGTTGTCTTCAGAGGGCTGTCTCGTATCAGTTTCCCGGAAAAGAAGGATGGGTTGATCCGGTGAGCCAAACAGGATCAGGGAATAGAACTTATTCACTTTCAGCTCCAGCTTTTGAGTTTTCAAAACCTCATTGGTATTATCATTCCTCGCTTCAAATAATACCTGTTGTATGGTATCTATCAACAGAACGGAACCCGGTAAGGAAGTGCCATATACATGCCCCCCCTCCACACCCACATCATCCACTTCCCATATTACAACCGGAATGCCGGAGATAAAATTATAGAGTGTGATGTATGCACGCTTTTCTTCGGGCAGGGGAATGTCCTCTCCCTGATCGCATGAAGCAAGAACCACAACATAGAGAATGATAAAAGCAATATGCCGTTTCATATTACGTTTCCCATGATCATTATTTATACAGGTTTGGAATTATAAAGATCAATAAATTCGTATGAATTACCACTTGAATCCAGGAACTTTATAAATGACTCAAAAGAGATGGAAAGTGTGGCTGTGTTGTCGTTTGGATGAAACGTGATCCTGTCGGCCATTTGTAACCGGGAATCGATAAAAAGATGGACGTGATTTTCAGTGTCATTGATGATCCCGAATACCGATACCGCACCCCCCAGCACCCCCAGGTATTTTTCCATCCGTCTGGGTGAGGCAAAGGAGAGCTTTCCCTGTTTCAGGCGCAGCTCCAGATCACGGATATTTAACTGCCGCCTGTGATCCAGTATCACCAGGTAATGCCTGTTGCCTTTGTGGTTCCTGAAAAAAAGATTTTTACAATGGGCCGCATCAATTTGCTTCCAGTAGGGTAATGCATCCTCTACTGTGGGGACCGGCGGATGTTCATAAATCTCGTATGGGATCTCAAGCATGGCAAGATGATCCAACACCTGGGTTCTGTTCGACATACCGGGCTTTTTGCTTTTAAAAATAATTGAAAAATTTTATTCAAACCAGGCGTAGATGACCTGTAAAAAAATGACGTACTTAGCTTCCGGAAGATTAGGTACGTCATTTTATCGGTGGGATGTACTGGAATCGAACCAGTGACCTCATGCCTGTCAAGCATGCGCTCTGAACCAACTGAGCTAACACCCCGTTTCCCTGCAAAAATAAAAAAAATAGCCGTTGATTAGAATAACATGTGGAAAAGTGGTTCATCTGTGGACGGAAAACAGCTGAAGGAACAATAGTGCTGTCAGTATTATTAAGTATATTGGCAACAGATTAACTACCATCTTAAAAAAAAGAAAAATATTTAATGGGACAAGAAATCAAACAAATGAAAGGGGAGGTGATCAATTCCATTCAGGTGGATGGTACAGCCAATCCCGCTCCACTGGGTTTAATGGGATTTGGAATGACCACCGTATTACTAAATCTGCATAATTCCGGTCTGTTCGAGCTGGGTTCCATGATTCTGGCAATGGGTATATTTTATGGCGGTCTGGCCCAGGTATTTGCAGGAATCATGGACTGGAAGAAGGGAAACACCTTCGGAACCACTGCATTTACTTCCTATGGGCTTTTCTGGCTTTCCCTGGTAGCCATATTGGTGATGCCGAAAATGGGATGGACCAATCCGCCGGATAACACAGCCATGGTCGCTTACCTGATTATGTGGGGCATCTTTACGGGGGTTATGTTTATAGGTACACTGAAATTGAGCCGTGCTTTACAATTTATCTTCGCCTCCTTGACCATACTCTTTCTGTTACTTGCCCTGGGCGATTTATTCAACAGTCCCACCATGAAGCATATTGCCGGTTTTGAAGGGATAATCTGCGGGTTCTCTGCCATCTATACCGGACTGGCACAGGTGCTTAATGAACTATATGGCAAAACGGTCCTGCCCGTTTGATGGGCTATTTATGTTCATTATTGATAAACATAGTGGAATCGACTGGTATTCTTTTTTTTATTTGATTTCCAGCATATTTACTTTTATTCTTCTGTTGTACCTGGGGTGGAAGAAAGGATATCCTTTATTGTCCTGGAGCCTGATCTTGTTTACCGGTGCATTATTTTTTATCATCGGTACAAAACTTGTAACATTCCGCAGGGAGGAGTGGGCGCTCCTATTCAGGGAAGGCCTCTTTCCACTGACAACAAACCGTTCAGCGCTGGGAGGACTACTTTTTGCCATACTTGGAATAGAATTGACCAAGTCCTGGCTGAAGATCAGGGAATTTGTGCTGGATACTTATGTACTGGCCGTACCCCTGGGTCTGGCCATTCAGAAGCCTGGCTGTTTACTGGCGGGATGTTGTTTTGGCATTCCCACCTCTTTACCCTGGGGAGTTCAGTATACAACAGGTACTTCAGTTCATCATCACTGGATATCCGGATTGACCCCGGTAACAGAAATGCTCACACCCTCTCTCCATCCAGTCCCGCTTTATGAGATCTTGGTTTACCTGTTGATCTTCGTAGTGCTTATCAGATCAGGGCATTTTCTCCGTAAACCAGGCAGTCGTTTTCTGCTGGCTTTAACACTGTTGACCTTCAGTCGTTTTTTTATTGAATTTCTACGGGATCCTGTTGGCTCCGTGATACCGGGGACCCAATTCCTGGGATTGAAGATCATTCAGTGGGTCTTGCTGGTGGCAGGGATCATTTTGGGATCGCTTTTGGTCAGAAAACTGAAACGGGGTGTGGTTCGCCTGGAGAATTATCCGGAAACCAATGGATCAATGCGACGAAAATATGTGTTACTCCTATTGCTTGCACTGCTGTTGTGGGCCGTTAAAGATGGTTTTTCTCCTGCTGAAATGCTGGTTATGAATATTAAGCTCCTTCCTGCTGTTGTACTATTTGGGATGGATGCATGGATCAGGTTCACAGTACCCCGCTTCCGTGTTGCGGGCATTGCAATTCTTAATCTTCCACTGCTGATTATGGGCCAGTCGGTTCCCACAACAGCATCTTCCACGAAACACTTTCACTCATTTGGAACCGGTTTTACTGGTGGATATTTTGGGGAGACGGCCAGGTATAACGAGCATGAAGGAGCCTGCGGGCCAACGTACAATAGGAAATATTTTGAAGAGAGTTATGCCGTGGGATCACTCAATTACAGCCTTCATTTCTTCACGGATGGTTATAATCGTATTACATATGGTGCCACCCTGTATGGCGGGGTAGTTCATGAGCATGAACTGGATCAAACTTTATCTTCCAGTCATTATCTTTTGGGACTGCACCCCTATTTTGATGCGAATGCACGCTGGATAGGCGGAGGAATTGGTTTAAATATTGGCCGGTTGAGATATATTCCCACCGAC
>JANTFK010000183.1 GCA_024763595.1 Bacteroidales bacterium
AAAGTCTGTTTCGGGACTCACTGTTTATTCCATTGTGAATAACATTATTACCATTGACGAAGTTACCTCGAAACCTTCACAGTAATGTTTATATTTGTCAATTGTCTCTTGTTAAATTTTTTAAATTCTTAGCTCATGGCTGAAAACAGATCAAATGTTGGTGTACTTTACGGAATACTGGGTTTACTGACCGTTGTACTGATTGTTGCAGTGTATTTATTGATTGATACACGAAAAAACCTGAATATTGTCTCGGGGGACCTGGCTGAAAAGACCGAGTTTTTCAAGCTTGAAAAGGATTCCCTGGAAGGAGAATTGAGAAATATCTATTTCCGGTACGATACCCTTGAAACCAATAATATTGATCTGCAACTGGAAATGAAACAGCAACAGGAGAAGATCGACCGGCTGATTTCCATACAGGCCGAAGATGCTTACAAGATCAAGATGTATCGAAAAGAGATGGGAACCCTGCGTTCTGTATTGAGGAGTTATATCGTTCAGATTGATTCCCTGAACATGATGAACCAGGAGTTGCTGGCCCAAAATAAACAACTTCGGAATACTGAACGAAGACTGACCACTGAAAAGGAACAGCTTAAAAAAGATAAATCCCAGCTGGAAGAGATCCGGGACCTGGCCACCACGCTTCAGGCTTCCGGTATTAACCTGGTCCTTTTGAATAAACGGGATAAGCAGACTTCCAGGATACGAAACACCACCAAAGTGCGGGTCGATTTGACGCTGCGCGCCAACAAGGTTACCGAACCAGGAGAAAAACAGATCTTTCTCAGAATCCTCAGGCCAGACCAGGTTGTTCTGGGATCGCCCGATATGCAGATGTTCGAGTTCAACGGAGAAGAGCTTCCGGCCACTGCTTCCAGGGTTATCACCTATGAAAATGAGGATCTTCCCGTTTCCATCTTCTGGAACAACGACGGTGAAATTGTTCCCGGTGAACATACCGTGGAACTCTATGCTGAAGGAAAACAGATCGGTAAGTCATCTTTTGTGTTAAAATAGTCAGGCACGGCTCATGAATATTGGCATCATTATTGGCAGGATCGGAGGTGTGGATGGTGTAGCCCTGGAGACTGAAAAATGGATGGAAGTACTTAAATCCATGGGGCATACCATCTTTACCCTGTCGGGCCAGTTCCAGGAAAGGCCCATGGATCCATCCACTGAAACCCTGGTTCCCGAAATGTCTTTTTTCTCTCCCGAAAGTTTCTGGAGCCAGAAAAAGGCGTTTTTCTATCCGGAAACGGACCCCCAGGAGCTTATCGAACACCTCAATCTCTATTCCAGGGTGATCTATAAAAAGATCCTGAACTGGATCAATGAAAGAAAAATTGAACTGCTTATTTCAGAAAATGCCTCTGCATTGCCATCACATTTGGAGATGGGGCTGGCCATTAACAAAGTTGTTCATAAAACGGGCATACCCACCATTACCCATGATCACGATTTTGCCTGGGAGCGTGGGGACCGCTATGTGTCTCCACACAAGGATATCAACGAATTCGTGGACGAAGTATTTCCTTTAAGAGCTCCGAACTCGGTACATGCCGTGATCAATACCCATGCCTGTCATACCCTGAAAGAGCGATACGGCCGGGATGCGGTCAATGTTCCCAACGTAATGGATTTCAATAAACCTTTCGGGGTTAAGAACCGGAAAAATGAGGTACTTCCAGATCACCTGGGTTTTAAAAGAGATGACCTGTTTCTGTTCCAGATTACAAGAGTAGTCAGGCGCAAAGGAATTGAAACAGCGATTCAGCTGGTGCATGCACTACATGATAAAAAGATCAAGCTGATCATTACCGGAAATTATGCAGATGATGCCGGTAGTGCCTATTACAATGAGTTGGTCAACCAGATCCATGAGCTCAAACTCGGGGAACAGGTCAGCTTTGCCCACCACCTCTTCCACAGCAAGGGGCTTTCCAACAACGGGGAGGTACGCTTCTCCCTCTCCGACGCTTATGCACGTGCCATAGCCTGTACCTATTTCAGTACATACGAGGGCTTTGGAAATGCTTTTGTGGAAGCAGTACTGGCCAGACGGCCCATCTTTGTAAATAACTATGAACCGGTCTATATGCCGGATATTGGAAGTAAAGGCTTCAAGACAGTGATGATAGACAACAGTGAACTGCCCGAATCTGCCGTGAAGCAGATGGCAGAGGTCATCTACAATCCGACCCTGGCCAGTGAAATGGCAGATTACAATTTTGAACTGGGAAAGAAATACTTTAGCTATGACACCCTCAGGGAAAAACTTGAACTCCTGATCCACAAAGCTAAGGATGCTGCCTCGGCTAATCCATAAACAACGCCTTCAGGATATGGTCCGTAATTAGCCAGTATTCCGGATCTATCACCACCCGGTCATCTTCCATTTTCATGAAGCCAGCCGCCAGAAAAGGCTCTGTTTTTTCCAAAAAATAATCCCTGTAACTGTTCCCGAAACGCTTTTCCAAATAACCGGGCAGCGCACCCCACCTGTTTCTTAAAGAAGTAATCAGATAATCGTGATACTGCTCAGTGGATGTTAGTTTCTCTGTTTCCGTGAATCCCTCCCCTGCAGCAATGCCCTGTAAGTATCCCTTCAAAGACGCGATATTCCAGCTCCGGTTGTTTCCATCAAAGGAGTGGGCAGACGGGCCCAGTCCCAGGTAGGGTTCCCCTGACCAGTACAGCATGTTGTGTTTTGACAAATGACCGTTCCGTGCAAAATTGGAGATCTCATAATGATCAAAACCTGCAGCAAGCAATTTTGACCGTAACGTCCTGTATTGCGCCAGACTCACCTCCTCATCCACAGCCATCAGTTTCCCTTTTTCTCTCCAGTGATCAAAAACGGTACCTTTTTCAAAAGTGAGATGATAGGCCGATATATGTGTAACAGGCAGCGTAAGAGCTGTCCTGATATTTTCTTCCCATGCTTTCAGACGCTGCCCCGGTATTCCGTATATCAGATCAATGGTGATATTCTGAAAACCGGCATTTGCAGCTTCAAGGACACTTTCTTTTGCCTGACGCGCATCATGGGACCTGTGCATCAGGGTCAATTCCCGGTCATGAAAAGACTGGATCCCCAGGCTAATACGGTTAAAACCAATCTTTTTCAGTGTTTTCAGGTAATTTGAATCAACATCATCCGGATTACATTCCAGCGTCCATTCGGCATCTTCTGAAAAGGTAAAATAACGGTGAATGGCCGAAATGATCCTGTCAAGTTGCACGGGCGAAAGCAGGGAAGGAGTTCCTCCGCCCAGATAGAGGCTGTCCAACGCCGTTCCGGAAAATGAGAGAGCTTTGATTTCCAGCTCCTTTACAAGATGTTCGGTAAAGGTTTCTATATGTTGCAGGCTCACCGTAAAGAAAAAATCGCAATAGCGACAGGCCTGCCTGCAGAACGGAATATGAAGATAAAGGCCACGCATGGGTCATCTGCCTCTATTTCCCGGTTCACTGAGATACCCGATAATTGCATTGGAAACGGCCCTGGGTTCGGGCGGAAGGGCATACACATCCGATTCATATGCCTTATTGTAGGGTGATATGTTGAGGACAGTTCCGTCAACCATGAGGGTACTGCTTCCCCCCGGATCAAAACCCATTGCTTTTTCCATACCGTGCTTTAACAGGATCGTTGCCATATCTTCATGTGTGGCTCCCACCGATTCCCTGATCCTTCCATTGATGGTCAGAACGGCCAGCTCTCCATGACCATTTATCGCTGCGGCGATTTTTGGCCCCCTCATATCTGTATAATCCAACCTTGCTGCCTGTGTCCGGATGGAATTGTTTGTTTTCCATCCCTCTTCTTCCATATCCAGCACCACCTTTCCCTTATCCAGTAACATGGGTCCGGCTTCCACCCCGTCTAATACATTTTCAAAACCGGGAACCGAAATGGTTATTTTCTCCCCAACCCTCAGGCCTTCAGGCATATCCCCTCGTGCAAACGCCAATGTAAACCCTACCGGTATAACATTCAATTTCTCACCGCTTCTGGTCCTGATAATCTCCTTGACCGTCCTACCGGCCATCCTGACAATGGTCTTTCCGTTTCCGTTAATGATCTCTCCCGGATAAAGCAGGTCATAATAGGCACTTGCATGGTGGTGATCATCTTCCCTGTTATAGTATCGGGCACTCATTTTCATATTCCAGTTTTTCCAGGTAAGATGCAATCCTTTACTGCAGTTTACCCGGGCGATATCCACCGTACCATCTTTAAAAAAGAGAATAGCGGGCTTGTTGAACAGGGGTGGTGACAGCATCTCTCCATCAGAAATCAGCAACCCCAGCGGAGAACCGATAAAAGCTTCTGACAGTCCAAGTTTACCTACAAGTTCAGCATTGAGTATATACCCTCCATTCCAGGCAATCAATGCCTTTTTTCTGCTCTTTCTTGTGAACATATTGGCCAGTTGAAGGACGGTTTTTGGTTCGCCCCGCGTCGAACTTACCGTAAAACTCCATGCCTTCTCCCTAAAGTTCAACCTTGCTATGGCCCCGTTGTAGGGCAATCCGTCATCATGTAGCCCGCTCACATATTCATACGATACTTTCTGCTTGATCTGTCCAGTCCTGCTTAATGATTTCAGTACATGTTTTACCGGGCTTCCCCGCAGCATGGCATCCTCCCTGATAGCTCTCATCACAACATCTTCTCCAAGCTTTTTTGCCAGGGATCTGTAAAGATTGCTTTTCAAACTTCTTTCAAAATCCCTTGCCGTCTGAACCGGAGTAGGATATGCCAGTGTAACCCTTACACCAGCCGGTACAAACTGAATATACCCACTGTCAACGGGAATACCCATGATATGCGCCACAAACTGATTGGATACTTTCCCGATATGGAACCGGTCCATATCCACCATATCTGTCATCATCGCCGCATTGCTCCTGTTGGTCAGTATATATCCATCCTGTTCCTTGATCCAACGCAATACTTTCAGTGCCTGACTGCCCAATTGCGGAAAGTGAATCCCGACACACAGCTGTTTCGTCCTGATGATCTGCAATACTTTATATTCATACAGTAATTTTAACTCCTCTGATTTTCCATTCAGGATATAATCGGTTATTTCATCCTTGTTTAGCTGTTTCCCCAGGTTTTTCTCCTGTGCAAAAATAAAGACAGGTTGTAGCTGTGCAGCTTTCCTGTCAAGCAGTTTGGTGGATATGGTTTCTTCCAGGGGAAGGTTGAGTCTTGAACGAATAGATTGCAGCGCAAAAAACTCCAGCTCATACATAATATAAGCACCCGGGAAATAGGCAATGGGCCTGTTTTCCTGAAGGCGGGCAATCAGTTTTTTACGGTCATCTATGGCCAGGTTGGAACTTCCTGTAAGTTGCAGCAATGCCAGGTTCCAGTCAGTGAAGAACTGCGGGCTGAGATCCACCTTGTTGATCGGAGAAGGTTGAACGATATGGATATAGAGCAAATTTATCAGGCCTGTGAGCTCCTGAAAAGTATATTCCATATATGGATAGTGATTTCTGTTCCTGTGCCTGTACGACATGGAATGATCGTGCTGAGTGACAATCTCGCCTTCCCTGGTTTCAAACAGGGTTTCCACAGCATTGTAAAAACGGTTGATAATTTTGGAAGGTACATGAACCGAACCAGGATCGTTTTCAATAATAGTCCTTGCAAAATGGAAGGCCATACCGCGTATCAGTTGCTGTTCAACCCTGAAATAACTTGGATCGATCAGGGATTTAAGCATTAACATAAAGGATAGCCTGCCATATCCCGGCAGATAATGCCTGTTCCTGGTATCCAGCAGGGCTTTCAGATCATCATTGGTAAAACTGACCATCTCCTGGTAGTCTTCCAGGGTTTCCCTGACGATGCGTTCTATTTTTCCATTCTCCTTTAATTGACTGTACAACCTGTAAAGTAGCTGGTAAATATTATCATTTAATGCATCCAGGCTATACCGCTTGAACACCGCTTTTCTGTTATGCCTGATTTCACTGGTGTAGTGATGCGGAAAAAATATTCTGTCTATGATTCCCTTAACGATGCTGCCGGAGATCTTTTTTCCCTTAAATTCCAATACCTTCAACCGTTCATTCTCACCCAGGTGTTCTCCTATTACTTCTGAATAGACAGTTTCGGGTTCGTACCTCCTGCAAAAAATGGGTGTACCACAGGCTGTGGCTTCAATAATGGGCAACCCGCGACCCTCCGTTTTACTGGGCAGCAAAACCAGGGAAGAGATATTATAAAGTTCTGCAATACCTACCGGGTTTTCAAACCTGACCTTAAACGAATCCCTGTCCAGTTCACCAAACAGGAAGGCCAGATATACCCTGTTTTTCAAATCCTGTCCTACGCTTTCCAGTAATTCACTGAATTTCCTGATCAGTTTTTCATAATACACAAATTGTCCGGATGCCATGGGGCCGGTGATGACAAATGTCATTTTCAAAAGGGGGGTCCTCCGAAAACGAATGACCATCTCTTCTTCTTCAAACATACTCCTCAACAGGTTAAATGATGTCTCAATCCTCTTCCTGGCAATAATGCGCGTTGGTTGTAAAAGAATAATATTTTCCCTGATAAATTGATCCACATCTCCTGTCCGGGCCCCGATCACGACCGGTTTTGGATTGTGTTCCTCCACCAATTTTCCCGAAAGTACATCATCTACTGTATAGCTGATCAGCCGGTCACCATACCGGGAAAGTATTTTTTCGACCTGTAAAAAAGTATTGATATTTTTACGCTTATCGCTTTTTGTATAGAGAGAGGTATCCACTGCCGTACCAATTTCCATTACAT
>JANTFK010000184.1 GCA_024763595.1 Bacteroidales bacterium
TGAACACCTTTTGTCTGAGCTAAAAAGGATCAATCCGGGCTCTCTGGCGGCCGTAAGCCGGATAAACCTGGGCGATTATTTGAGACCCAATACGTTATATGATGAAGCGATGACAGCCAAAGTGCGTGAAGCCAACATGGAAGAGATGACCCTTACCGAGGGTATGGTTCAGTCCGGACAGCGCATCATTGCCAGGGGGGAACTGGTTTCCGGATCCGATTATCTGATCATTGAATCCCTCAGGCGGGAGTATGAGTCCAATCCCAATGTGGGTAAGAATTACCTGGTGGTATATATGGGCCAGTTCCTGCTGATTACAATGGTCTTTCTGGCTCTTTTCTGGTTCATCTATACCTTTCGGAAAGAGGTTCTTACCAGTCCCAAGGAGACCTTTTTCACGCTGGGCCTGATCGTGATCATGGTATCGCTCACAAGGGCGGCATCCACCCATGATGCGGTTAGTGTGTACGTGATTCCCTTCGTGCTTCTCCCCATCTTCCTGAAGACATTTTTTGACATCAGGTATGCCCTTTTTATGCATATGATCACCATTTTGCTTGCCGCTTTCTGGGTTCCCAACAGCTACCAGTTTGTATTGATGAACTTTTTAGCCGGACTGGTGGCCTTGTTTAGCCTGCGTTCTTATTACAAACGGGGAATCCTGTTCTATACAGCCACCTTTGTTTTTGCTACCTATGCACTTATCTATATCCTGCTTTCGATCTTGCAGGAGGGCGACCTTTCCCAGATCAACTGGATCCATATACTCTGGATGGCAGGGAACGGTCTTTTGATCCTCACGGTTTATCCACTTATATTTTTATTTGAACGTATTTTCGGTTTCCTGTCCGATGCCACCCTTTTTGAGCTCTCCGATACCAACCAGCCCCTGCTTCGGATGCTGGCCGAGAAGGCGCCGGGAACCTTCCAGCACTCCATGCA
Source organism: Bacteroidales bacterium (assembly GCA_024763595.1). GTDB lineage: Bacteria > Bacteroidota > Bacteroidia > Bacteroidales. The sequence continues at coordinate 943 of JANTFK010000184.1, forward strand.
GGTTGCTAACCTGGCTGAGGAGGCGACGCTCAGGGTGGGTGGAAATTCGCTGCTGGTTCGTGCCGGAGCCATGTACCACGATATCGGGAAGATGGAAAATCCCCAGTACTTTATTGAAAACCAGCATGACGGGTCGAATCCGCACAGTGAACTGGATTTCCGTTCCAGCGCCCGGGTGATCATCGATCATGTGATCCAGGGCGAAGAGATCGGCAGGAAGCACAAATTACCGGAAAAGATGCTGGAATTTATTACCACGCACCATGGAACCAGTACAGTGCAGTATTTCTACAGGTCCTTTATCAATGCCAATCCGGAGGAGGAAGTGGATATTGCCGAATTCACCTATCCCGGGCCCAAGCCTTCCTCCAAAGAACATGGTATTCTGATGATGGCCGATTCGGTAGAGGCCGCCTCGAGAACCCTGAAGTCCTATAGCCAGCAGAGCATATCCGACCTTGTGGAGAGTATTGTGAGCCACCAGACCGGGGAAGGACAGTTTGAAGATACGGAACTCACCTTTTCGGATATTACGGTCAGCAAGGAGATATTTAAGAACAGGCTGTCAAATATTTACCACTCAAGGATCGAGTATCCCGAATGATCCTGTTAAGCAGTATTATTCCAATAGTTCTATCACTTCTGTATTGGGCCAGGCTGACTGGTCGAATTCAAAGGTGCTCTCCTTCAATATCTGGTTTCCCCTGATTTCCTTAAGAATCATCGTATATACGATGCCCTCCTTATGTTTCAGCTGCATGGCTTCCAGTTTTTGAGAATGCGGATTGATAAACATTTTGAGCATGGAATAGGGCCCTGCCAGGTCTTTGGGATAGAGCTGTATTTCCACCCGCTCCTTTCCCATGAAGGAGGTTGTCCCCAGATACCTGTACTTGAAATCCTGTTCGTATGATTTGATGACCCTGATTGGTACAGCCTGCAGGTACCCCGGTTGTTCCGGATCGGGGACACTTACATAAACCTCTTCTGTTTCTGTATTCTGAGAGTACAACTTTTCCCCGTTGTAATAGATAATGTACTCATCAAAGATAATTTTATACTTCTCTCCTTTCATCCAGATGGTTGCACTCCCCTCCACTTTTGTCTCACGCATGATATCCTCTCGTATATAATCCATCCGGATCATGTAACCCATATCCATGCGAAACTGCCTGGAGACTGCCTGGAGATATTTGTCAGCCATGGGATCCTGCTGGCCCATCATTAATAACGGGTTCAGTATGAACAATAACACAGCGCATATGGTTTTGTAGTGCTTCATAACACGGATCAGCATTTAGGATAGGGTACTCAAAATCTGTTCCAAACTGAATTCATCCTGTACCAGAACCTGCCTGGCCTTGCTTCCTTCAAAAGGCCCCAGTATGCCTGCAGCTTCCAGCTGGTCAACAATTCTTCCTGCCCGGTTGTATCCCAGGGAGAGTTTACGCTGAATCAGGGAGGTGGAACCCTGTTGATGCTGAACAACCAGCCTTGCAGCTTCCTCGAATTTGTCATCCCTTTTATCCAGATCCACCTCGGGGCCTTCACCGCCCTCTTCTTCCACGGGTTTGAGCATCATGGCAGTGGGATATCCTTTCTGTTGTCCGATAAAGTCGGTCACCTCTTCAATTTCTGGACCGTCAATAAATGCACACTGCAGGCGTACGGGCTCATTTCCGCTCAGGAAAAGCATATCCCCGCGTCCGATCAGCTGGTCTGCACCTGATCCGTCAAGTATGGTACGGGAATCAATCATGGAAGTAACCCGGAAGGCTATTCTGGCCGGAAAATTGGCTTTAATCACCCCGGTAATGATATTGGTTGTGGGGCGCTGTGTTGCAATGACCAGGTGAATACCAATGGCCCTTGCCAATTGTGCCAACCTGGAGATAGGGTGTTCAATCTCCCGTCCTGCCGTCATGATCAGGTCGGCAAACTCATCAATGACCACTACAATAAAAGGCATAAAGCGGTGGCCTTTGTTGGGATTCAACCTCCGGCTGATAAACCTGGCATTATACTCCTTAATGTTTCTGACCTGAGCATTTTTCAACAGGTCATACCTGTCATCCATTTCAGCACACAGGCTGTTCAGGGTATGTATCACCTGCTGGGTATCTGTAATGATGGCTTCTTCCGATTCGGGAAGTTTGGCCAGGTAGTGCCGCTCGATTTTGCTGTAAATCGAGAGTTCTACCTTCTTTGGATCGATCATGACAAACTTCAGCTGGGCCGGGTGTTTCTTAAAAAGAATGGAAGCGATGATGGCATTTAAGCCTACCGATTTTCCCTGACCTGTGGCTCCTGCTACCAGGAGGTGCGGCATTTTGGTCAGGTCAAAAACAAAAGTCTCATTGGAGATGGTTTTTCCCAGGGCAATGGCCAGCTCCATTTCAGCCTCCTGAAATTTCTTTGATGCCAGGATCGATTTCATGGAAACAATCCTGGGTTTTTGATTGGGAACCTCTATCCCGATGGTCCCTTTGCCCGGTATGGGTGCAATGATCCTGATCCCCAGGGCAGAAAGACTCAGAGCAATGTCATCTTCCAGGCTCTTAATCTTAGAAATGCGAATACCGGGTGCCGGCACGATTTCATAAAGCGTTACTGTGGGGCCGATGGTGGCTTTGATCTTGTCGATCTTGATCTTATAATTTCCCAGGGTCTCGACAATCTTATTCTTATTGGAGATAAGCTCTTCATTGGTAACCGTGGTCTCCCCCTGGTCATACTCCTTTAAAAGGCTGAGGGGGGGGAAGCGGAACTTGGGCAGATCCAGGGTGGGATCATATTCACCCAGCGCTCCTTCGTCCGGATTAAAGTCTTCCATGTGGAGGCCTGATCTGTCTTCGATGGTCATCTCCACATCCTCTTGAGAGGCAGGATTACCCTGCGCTGCGGAAACGGCACCCGGACCGGTTGGATCCACATCCGGTTCAGAAGTTCCTGTTAACGGACCAGCTGTTTCACCGGAGGAAGAGGAGAGGGGATCCGGCTCCACAGAACCGGGTATATCAGCTTCCTGTACGGGTTCCATGACGGATGCATCTGCTTCTTCAGTAAGTTGATCCGTGTGCTCTCTTCCCGGGTTAAAAAGGTTTGCAAAAGGGTTCCGTTTTGACCTGATCCATTCCAGGAAACCCGTGGAAAAGAGTATCAGCGCCGTATAACAGATTAAGAGCAAAGAGAGTGTACCCGGGTATCCGATGGTGGCAAGCAGCCATCTGCTCAGAAAATAACCATGTTGACCCCCGGGACCACTACCCAGGGTTCCGCCTGCATCCCCAAACAGCAATCCCAGTGTAATTGAAAGCAAAATAATGAGGATCAGGCTGTTCCTTACAGCTTTCCAGGTTTTGATGATCCTGATCCGGTAGAGGGCAAGGGACCAGATGATCAGAATGGCTGGAAAAAGAAAACTGGACAGGCCGAACCACTTGTTAATCAATAGATTGGATACCCATGCGCCTGTTTTTCCTCCCGAATTCTTTACCTGGATATCAGGACCGGAAAATACCCTGGACCATTCAAAATCCTGATCAGTTTTCCAGTTGACCAGGTATGAGATCAGTGATAGAACCAGAAAGAGCGCAGTCAGCAGGAATACGATTCCGAGGGCATACCGAAACCGTTCATCCCTGAAAAATCCGATCACTGAACCCAGGCTCCCTCTTCTGCTTTTTTTCTGCTTTTTTTTCGCCATATCTCCAGCATGGAACTAACTTCCTAAGGTAATAATAACGTTACAGGAGCGGCTATTCTTTTGTAAACAGACTGTTAATAATCTCTTCCATTTCTGGTTTGGTAACCTGCCTGTAATCATCGGGAACTGTAAAGATATCGCTGTCAACTACTCTGGTCTCATATTCAGTACAGGTGAGATGCATTTTCAACAGGCTCAACTGAATCCTGAAGTCTGACAGTGGATGATTGATGGACTGGTAAGGTGTGATGATATTCGGTCTTTTAACCGAAAAATCGGTCGTATAATAGATATCAAATTGTTCTGCTCCGGTATCTATCTGCACCATCTCTGAATGGAGACCGCCGATAACGGAGGATTCACCGGAGAAGGTAAGCTGCAACAGTTCAGGTTGTTTGATGCCGGCAGGCAATTCACCCTGTTTGCCCCTGTAATAAACCTTGTTACCAAAGAAATTCAGCATGGTCGTGACCCGCTTTCGACGGAGATCAGCTAACTGGAGCAGTGAGAACTGGTTAAAAAAACCTTCAATACTGGTCAATACAAAGCGGTTTGTGTAATAAGCGTCCATTTTGGAAGGGAGAATCCGTGTAGGAACATCTCCTGCCATATCCTCCAGGTATTTGACACGGTATTTAACATAATGCGCTTCACGTGTATCCGGAATGTGAAAGATCCGTTCACAACTGTTCAAAAGGAGAACAAGAATAAGCAGTGATGCGCAGCGTTTGATGAAGCTCACCTTAACGAGAATCGGTTTACGCAAAAATAGGGAAAATATATCTACATTGTTTATTCCTGCTCTTTCCTTTTACGAACAGGCAATATCCATTGTTCATTGTATGCTGTTACATTATCAGTGATGTTCTATAATAGTATGCATACAGTAGGGTAAAGGTGCAGGAAATAGTAGATTTGATCTCTCTATTAAAGTGTATGATGATGAATAAACTGGCAGTTGTGGCCCTGGGAGGAAACGCATTGTTGAGGGATGACCAGGCAGGTACCATTGATGAACAGGAACAGAATACAACAGATACCCTCGAGAACCTGGTTTTCCTGATCAGGGAAGGCTATGACCTGGTTATTACCCATGGAAACGGTCCTCAGGTAGGGAATATTCTTATGCGCAATGATGCGGGGGAAGACGTTTACGCTATCCCCCAGATGCCTCTTGATATTTGCGTGGCTGACTCCCAGGGCGGGATCGGCTATATGATCGAACGGATGTTAAGGAATGTGCTGCATAAGCACGGAATCCGGCGCGAAGTGGTGACGCTGGTTACCATGTCACTGGTAAGGGAAGATGATCCGGCCTTCCGTAACCCATCCAAACGGGTTGGTAAAACCTACAGCAGGGAGCAGTCCGGCCGGATTGCAGCTGAAAAGGGATGGATATTTAAACAGGTCAGGAAAAGGGAAGGCGGATTTCGCCGTGTGGTTCCTTCGCCTGAGCCCATCGGGATCATCAACGAGAAAGTGGTGCAGACCCTGACCCGGCAGGGAACCATTGTGGTGGCGGCAGGAGGCGGTGGCGTGCCGGTTTACAGGGATTCGGAAGGGCGCATCAGGCCCTCGGAGGCAGTTGTCGATAAGGACCTGGCTTCTGCGTTACTGGGAGCCAGGATCGGTGCTGATGAATTCTATATTCTGACCGACGTGCCCTTTGTATATCTCTATTACAACACGCCCGAACAGGAAGCCAGGGAGTTCCTGAATTACACGGATGCCGTTTCATTACTGAAGCAGGGAATGTTCGGGGAAGGGAGCATGGCCCCGAAAATAAGGGCCTGCCTCTCTTTTATTGAGAACGGTGGAGAAAAGAGTGTAATCACGGAAGCATTTAAGCTGGAAGACAAAAGCTATGGTACCAAAATAACCATGGAATACGATCAATAACAGCTCTGTTGTCTCAAAAATATTTTAGCATCACCAGAGGTGAAGAAAATGTTTACTTTTGTACGAATAATCAGGATGTCATGGCATATAATCTGCGTAACCGTCATTTTTTGACACTGCTGGATTTCTCCCCTGAAGAGATCCGTTTTTTGCTGGAGCTGGGGTTTTCCCTGAAGAAGGCGAAATACACCGGAACAGAGATTCCGCAACTAAAGAACAGGAACATAGCAT
>JANTFK010000185.1 GCA_024763595.1 Bacteroidales bacterium
GTATCTTGAACATTGGGCCCAATACCAGGTCCTCCTCCATCCAGAAGGCCATATTCTTTTCCCGCACCGAGTGGTCAGTCATAGGGGATTTCCTGATTCTATCCGGACTCTTCCAAAGACTCAGATCAATATGATCGCCCCGGTAAGATCCCCCTACCCTGGTATAGGTGCGTAAGGGGCCCAACAGTTTGTAGAAACTATAGCGTGTATTAATACCCTGTATGACCCTGTGATCCGTCTGTTCAATCATATCTCCATCCACAGGATCATTCAACCAGAAGGTAAAATCTGAAAAAAGCTTAAAATCGTACCTGGACATGAAAGCCTGCAGCTGAAAATCATGCTTGTATCCTTCCATAAAATGGTAATTAACCGCCATATTGTACCTGCCTGTTACGCCCCCCTCCAACGGATCAATGGATCCCCAGCGGGTAATCAATCCTTCGTCGATGGCACGCTGTGGAAGCTGCCCGGAAGCATTCCAGGCTGAAGAAAAGGCCCCCATCACCAATCCAAGTTCACTTCTCGGGGTAATGTGAGTATGGAACTTTCCGAACAGATTAACCCGCTGAAATCCCTGAGGATGCTCTACCGGCCCATCTGTATGGTAGTATTGACCTGCAATATAGGCACTCTGGTGTGTGCCATCTGTAGGTATCTTTAAAACGGTGGTGGCTTTGGCCGTATGAAACATACCTCCCTCCATTTTCACCAGATTCCGGTCCGGGTGATCGGTGGTGGTCAGATTTACGGACCCGGCTGTGGCGAAATTACCGAAACGGGCAAAGTAGGGCCCTTTAAATACCTCCAGGCTTTCAATAATCTCGGGAATAATAAAGTGCATATCCGCATACCCCTGACCATGCCCGTGTGTAACCATGTTGACAGGCAAACCATCCACATGAATGGCCACATCAGTTCCATGATCAGCATCAAAACCACGCATAAAGATCTGTTCAGCCTTTCCCCCTCCTGCATGCTGGGCGATTACCAGTCCCGGTACATGAGTTAACAGGTCCTGGGCAGATCTGACCGGTTTTATTTTCAGATCAAAATCCCGGATGGCTTTAGAGGAAGCGGCAGATACGGGCCGTCTGGCCTCAATGGTAACAGCTGAAAGATCGATGCTTCCCGGAGTGAGTTCCAGGTTATAGACAAGTTCATCACCGGGCTTAAAGATCAGGTCGATCTCACGGGTACCGTAACCTATACATGAATATTGAATAGTCCGGGGACCGGGTTGGATCTCATCCAGCAAATAGTTACCGTGTAACCCTGTAATGGTACCACGCCCGGCATCCTTGATGACCACATTGGCTCCCTGTAATCCATCTGTTTGATCAGCGCTGGTAACAATCCCCCTTAATGAGGCATTCTGGGCAGATACAGAAACTGATAAAACAAGAAGAAGCAGACATGCCATGGGGTGCTTTGTCATCTTTCAGGGTGTTATGAAATTTATTTTCGTGTTACTCAATAAACAAATATAATGCTTTTACCCAAAAGATCAAAAAGCTTACAAAAAAGCAGGATCAGGATCAGGATCTGGAGACCTGGAACCCGGTGGCAGAAATGCTGAAATCCACGAACCTTGCGCGGGAATTTGGAGGGTCCGACTCCAGCGTACGCTTTACTTTGAGGGCCGCCTCAGCCGACTTGGCAAACATCAGTAAATAGCCGCCGCCGCCAGCTCCCAACAGTTTATAACCCAGCAGGAAATCGTCGGCCCGGTTAATAATCTCCTGGATAACAGGAGGGTTCGTGCCTTCGTCCAGCCGCTGGTTCAACTCCCAGCTGACGGCTATTTTCTTCGCCAGCCCCTCATAATCGTTCCCCAGGATGGTATTAAAAGTTTCCCTGGCGTGTACCTTCATCTCGGCGAATATATCCAAATGTTCTGAAGAATTCAGAAACATGGCTTTAACGATCTCTCCCAGGATGTCCCTGGCCACCCTGGTAACGCCTGTATAATATAACAGCATCATCTCCCGGGTTTCCCGGTTGGAAAAGAGATGTTCGGGTAACCACTTTATACCCGGCTGCTGCAATATCCCCGGTTCGGTCTCCAGTAATTTTACACCCTGAAAGATCCCTCCAAACTGGTCCTGCCAGCCCCCTCCGGTTGTAAGCATCTGCTCCAGGATCAGTGTCCGGTAGGCAACATCATGTTTATCCCAGCCCAGACCGCAAAAATCACTCAAGGTTCCCAGTACAGTAGCCGCGAGGTTAGAACTTGTCCCCAGGCCGGAACCTTTTGGTATGGCAGCCAGGAGCGACATCTCCATACCACAACCAAAATCCTTTAGCTGGGCGGTCAGATCGGGATAGTGCTTTTCAGAAAAGTGCGGGCTGAAACCGGCCAGTACCAGGGCTGCCCGGGGTATGGAAAAGCCCCCGCCCAGCTGGTTATAACTTTCCAGCTCAGCATAACTGCGGATCTCCACTTTCTGGCCCAGGTCAATGGAACGAAGAACGATGACAGGCTCCTCCAAGGGGCGGGCAAATACCTGTAAAGGAAGCTGGCCATTAAGTTCAACAGAAAGGTTTACAACCTTGCCACCCTCCATGATACAATAGGGTGGGGTATCGGTCCACCCTCCTGCCAGGTCCAGCCTGACCGGACTCCTGCCCCAGAGGATCTGATCATCCAGCAGATTTCTCACCGGGAAAACGGGACGGGACTTCAATGTCCGGATCATCTCCTCCCTGAGGATCCCGAAAGCTTTTTCTTCATACCGGGAGGCCCACACATGATTTCCTTCCACCCGGGCCCTGAACATATTGTCATTGATCCGCTTGATAACCGGTTCCCGGCTGTCCAGTTCCGTAGGCAGTTCGATACCCGACTCCCGGTAATCCATGGCGGTTTTTTCCAGGTCCAGGTAATAAAAAATACTTTTATGATGATTGGCAGCCAGCTTAGGCAGGGAAAGAAATTTAAGGGTGTCCCGTTGCGCATAGGTCCTGTACGCACTGGCCCTTTCCGAAAGTTCCCTGGCTGAAATCCGGTTGGCCCTTAGCCAGTCCAGGGGATCTGCCTCCGGATCGAACAGGATGGACAGCAATTTCCGGATCCCTGTTGATTCCGTCAAAGGAAAAAGTGGGAGTTCATAAATGCATCTCCCGGGGGAAAGTCCCGCATCACCTGCCCTCACAGATCTTGCCTCCAGCCATTGTTTCAGAGGTTGATTCATCCATTCTACCCCTTCTTCCAAAGTCCCCCTGAACCCGTCATTGAATCCATAACTGCGTATACAATACTCATCCTCCCCCACAGCCACGATATCCAGGCAAGTGTTTGCCGGTATCTCAATCTCCCACTGATTGTCAGGAATACCGGTAAGGATATGATGGTGGTTTAATTTCCATGTTGCCGGAACATAACTGTTCTCTATCCATATGTGATGGTTCCCGGGTGAAAACCGGTACCGTACAAGTGCATTCTGCTGGAAAATAGAGGGATGGTGATCAGATTCCCTGGAATACTTCAGTCTCTGATCGGTAATCCTGTTCTGGAGCCTCAGGGCCGATCCGATCAGGTCGCTGTTGCTGCCAAAATGGAAGAACTCTCCCTCATGGAGCGGAACCAGCTTAACCTCCAGTTTGGTCAGTTCTGGATCGACGGATCCGGATTCCTTCCCAAATTGTGTAAGCATCTCTCCATAGAGGTCATAATAGCGGGGGAACCCTTCACCAAACTCCTCCTGCTCCCCGATCCAGCCCGACCTCTCCATCAGCATCAGGGTGGCCCTGGCATTCATCAGAACGATTCCCGAATCCATCAGGTAGAAATAGTGTTGAGCCAGATCTGCCAGCTCCCGTATTGCCGGTTTCTGCCTGACAAAAGCCAGTTGATCCTGCTCGTTCCGGCGACTGAAAAAAACACCATGTCTGGAAGCTACTTCATCATCTACCCAGATACCAAATACAAGTACATCAGCTTCAGGCAGATCATGAAACCTGTCGGATGAAATAAACATCACATCGCCACTTCCAATCAATGTACAGTAACTTTCCGGTGCATTTTCCAGGATCCGTTCATAATAGGATGCCTGGAAATCGAGCAGTTTCTGGTCCAGGTGCTGTCCTTTTGACCAGCGGAAAACCGGCAGGGGAAGCAGGGATTTACCATAGGGAGCATAGGCAGGTAACCTGCGGCTCTCCCCGCCCGAATGAATCACCATACGCTTCTGCCCCGAAAGCCATTCGTTGAATGATCCCGGAAATCCGCTATTCCAGAAAGCTGATGCCAGCAAACTGGCTGTCCCGCCACCGGAACCCACTTTCTGCCGGGCAGGGTCCGCATCACAATACCATGTGTCCGCATCACGGTTCTCCAATTCATGAAAGCGTGGGGGCATTCCTGCAGGAAGACTGATCAGTCGCTGGATGCGCATAGCTGGACGCTTTTTCAGGATTAATTACTGTATAACGGGAGTCAGTGCCATGTTCCGGTAACTGACCTCTCCATGATCCCCCTGCAGATAGACAGGGCCGGGAGAAAAATCATCCGATGTAAGTGCTCCGCCTGTTACTCCTTTAACCGGCTGGTTATCGATGATGGTCTTCCCGTTCAGGACCACCGTCAGATAACGTTTGTACAGTGTTATATCCAGGGACTGCCATTCACCGGCCGGCTTCTCGGCTGCCACAGAAGGTGTGATCCGGCTGTAGAGCGCTCCCAGGTTGTGTGAATCCAGCTCCATGCCATAGCTGTCATAAACCTGTATCTCATAGATGCCCCTCAGGTAAATCCCGCTGTTGCTTCCCTCAGGCACATTGACCTCGAGCTTCAGGTTAAAATCCTCAAACACGCCGGTTGTACGCAGGTTGCCATAATGTATGTGCTTCCCGCTTTCAGGCTGGGCCGGATTGTTGTACAACACACCATCCTTTACTTTCCACCCGCTGACACTGTTCCTGTCAACCAGTTTCCATCCTCCCAGGTCCTTCCCATTAAATAATGTTACCGGTTCTCCATACCTGATCTTCTGCAGGTCCGGAGGAGGTCCGCAGGGCGGTATCCGCTTTCCGGTAAAAGATACCCTCTCCAGCCCGATACCGTTATCATGCGGAAACCGGGCCACACCTTCCAGGCGATCTGCCCCAGCTTTGGTTATTTTGAACCACCAGACCGGGTGGGTGGTCCTGACAGGATTGCCGTCTGCATCTTTTTTCCTGATCTCCTCCCGGCCCTGAAAAAGCATAAGGATTTCCCCGTTTACCATCGTAAAATCCACGGGAGTCACACTTCCCGAGCGCCACAGGAGATCCGAATCAATATAACCCTCTTCCTGGCGTACCTCCAGCCAGCCGGCGTTATTGTCCGTATAATCCAGGGTCAGTGCCCAGCTTCCCAGAAACGGTTCCACTGTTTCTTCCTGCGCCTGCAATGTCATGCTAATGCCGCCTGTCAGTACAGTCAGGAATAGTACAATCAACATTTTTGATTTCATGTAGTTCATTCTTTTTATAGTTATTAAAGATAGTCGAATCACATGCACTCAAAGTTAGAAAAAACAAAAAAAGAATTGATTTGTTAATACCATGGCCCGTCCGGTCTATTGATTATAATGGTCCTGACAGATATACCTATCATGAAAAAACTACGAAAATTCCGCAAGTTACCCCTCCTGGTAATCATTCTTTCCGGAGCCATATACCAGGCATCGGCCCAGGAATCCCATACAGCTGAAGGGTCCCTTTCCCATGAAGGAGATCATTTCAAGCATCAGATTGCTGCCGGCTTCGGATATACCTTTATCCCGGCAGCCAACAACCTGGGTTCTGCTGAAGCACAGGGAGTGTTGGTCCCCACCGTGGGGCTGGACTATTTCTATCATATTCACCCCGGTTGGGAGATCGGGTTTATGGCAGATTATGAACTGGACCACTACCTGATTGTTGAGCATGAATTGGAGCGTGAGAATGCATTGATCCTGGCACTGGCAGGTATGTACAAGGCAACCGAACACCTGGGGGTTTTTGCGGGGGGAGGGATGGAACTGGAACGGCATGAGCACCTGGCTGTCTTCAGGCTGGGCACTGAATATAGTATCAGCATCGGAGAACGATGGGAGCTTGTTCCGAAAATCACCTACGATTTTAAAGAACACTACAACACCTGGTCATTCTCCCTCTCACTTGCCGGAATGTTTTGATCCGCTTTTAAGATTTCTTCTCCCGCTTCCGGTCATGTTCACTGAGCAGGGTCTTTCTGATACGTATCGATTTCGGTGTAACCTCCACATATTCATCTTCCCCCACATACTCCAGTGCCTCCTCCAGGGAAAACTTTACCGGGGGAGCAATGGATACTTTCTCATCCGACCCCGAAGCCCGCATATTGGTTAACTTTTTGGTTTTGATCACATTGACCACCAGGTCATCCTGCCTTATATGTTCTCCAATCACCTGACCCGCATAGATATCCTCATTGGGTTCTATAAAGAACCTGCCCCTGTCCTGCAGCTTATCAATGGAATATGCGATGGAGGTTCCGGTTTCCATGGCGATCAGGGCCCCGTTCCTTTTACGAGCAAACGCTCCTTTCCAGGGTTCATAACCGGAAAAACGGTGGGAAATTACCGCATTCCCCTCTGTGGCTGTAAGCAACGGCTGACTCAAACCGATGAGTCCCCTGGCGGTGATCTTGAACTCCAGGTTTACCCGGTCCTCTTTTTTCTCGATATTCAGGATATCCCCTTTCCGCCCGGTAACGATCTCTATTACTTTCCCGGAAAATTCCTCTGCT
>JANTFK010000186.1 GCA_024763595.1 Bacteroidales bacterium
AGCTCCGGATCCCCAGGCATATCCTTTCCGAGGTAATCAATGAGCATATGGGAAAAAACTTTTACAACCTTGTAAATGAATACAGGGTGCAGGAAGTGAAAGAGCGGATGAAAAACCCGCAGTACAGAAATCTTACCATTTTGGCCATCGCATTTGACGCGGGTTTCAATGCCAAATCCAGCTTCAATACCATCTTTAAGGAAAAAACCGGCATGACACCCAGCGAGTACCTGAGATCAGTCACCGAAAGCAGTTCCTGAATCCGGCTGCCAAAAGCGTTTTTTATCGATCTGCCCGGATAAAAACATGAATTGAAGCTCCTTGGAGCAAGCTACGGAGAACCGAGCCTGCGAGCCCGGCGCAGCCAGTGCACTCGCCTAATTCACCTGGTTCAGACTTGTTGGCCTGAACCCATTATAATCCGGACATGGGTCCGGACCGCTCCGTCCGGACGATTGCCACCCCGGCGGACCTTAGCTTTGGATTACAATGAAGACCCCTGTAATCATTTTAGCTATCTGTCTGTTATCAATGGTGCCAGTCTGTTCCCAGAATCTTTTCGAATCTGCAATATCCGGCGGAAACAACCTGAGCGGAAACGAGCATGTTGCCATCGGGGGGTTTGTCAGAACAGCTGCTTACCTGGCCAGAACACCCGGTGACGAAATTCCTTACATGCAAAGCACCTATGCACAGGTTGGATTATTGATGCATGCCAGCATGGGAAAATGGAGTACGGCCAAAGCGGATATCCGCTTCAGGTACGGGAACGAATGGGAAGAGAACCTTTCGGAAATGGAAATCCGGGAGGCCTGGGTGGATCTTTCCGCCGGGATAGCCGGGTTAAGAGCAGGCAAACTGATTGCACCGTGGGGGAAAGCCACGCTCTTTAATCCTGTGGAAAAGATCACTCCTGTTGATCCCATCCTGCGGTCGCCCGACAGAGACGAAATGAACATGGGGGTCTGGGCGCTCCAGGGACGTCTCCATCTGGGCGATTTCATGAAACTGACCGGAACATGGAAACCGCTGTACAGGGCCAGCACATTGCTGATTGATCCGGTTCCCCTGCCCGGCTATGTTTCATTCCTGGAACCAGACTTCCCCGGAATGGAATTAAGCAACGGGAGTTACGGGGTCAGGTGGGACCTGTATGCTCCTGCCCTGGATGCCTCACTTTACTGGTTTGATGGATACAGCCACTGGCCGGGGATTGCTTTTGATACACTTTCCCTGGATCCCGGCTCCATGGAACCGGAATCGCTGCAACTGTTTGAGAAAGCATACCGGATACGCATGGCTGGGATGGACCTTGCCGTACCGGTGGGCGCGTGGATTATAAGGGCTGAAGGAGCCTGGCAACAAAGTGTGGATTCATACGAAGATCATGCCTGTATACCTTTCCCGGAGATTGCTTACTGTGGCGAAATTGAGCGAAGCGGCACCTTCCTCACATTTATCGGGGGCTATTACGGGAAATATATCCTGGATTATACCCCACCGCTGGCGGAGCCTGCACTGGACGCCGGGTTGGAACAATTCAATCAGTTAATGACCGGCGGGTTTTCATTAAATGGTGAATTGATCAACACTATGATAGAAAAAAAGATCGGAGCCTTTAACCGGTTGTATAATTACCAGCTGGAGGAATGTTATCATACAGCCTTTATGGTTCTCAAAGGAAATTTCTGGCACGAGCGGTTGGAACCCGCGCTATCGCTGATTGGTCATGTAACCACGCAGGAATGGATGATACAACCGCAGATTTCATATCGTCCTCTGGACGGACTCAGTATCATAGCAGGATTCAGTGGACTGTTTGGCAAAAAGGGAACGTTGTATGACCTGGCAGGACCGGTGCTGAATGCCGGTTATCTCTCACTGAAAATCCAATTTTAACGAAAAAGCATGAACAGGAAAATAATCAAATACCGCTGGTGGATCATCGTTGTTTCGATCGTGGTTACCATGGGTGTTTCAGGCGCACTGACAAAGCTGGAAATGGAGCCCGATCTGAAAAACTATTTTCCGCGGAGCATGACCTCCATGATGAATACTGATTTGATCGAAGAGATATTCGGCAACCAGGAGATGGTCATGATCATTTTTGAGTGCGATGATATCCTGGCAGAGGGTACCCTGAAACGGGTGAAAGCGGTCGAAAAGGAGATTCGTCACATCAAAGGTATACGAAGAACCTCTTCGCTGTTCGGATCCAACCGGATTTACTGCGAAGAGGGGGTCATGTATGTAGAACCAACCATCCTTCGCATCCCTGAAAACGAACGGTCCAGAGCAGAACTTCGATCCTTAATCACTGATAATGAATTAGTTTACAAAGTGCTGGTATCTGACGACTTTCGGGCTACAGCCCTGATACTTTCCCTTGAGAAAAATGTGGATGACGATGCACTGTTTTCACAGATAAGGCATGTTCTGGATGCCCACCCGGGTCCGGAAAAGATCCACCTGGGCGGATTCCCCTATCTGCGACAGGTTATCGACCGCGATGTGAAAAGAGATGCACTTATCCTGGTCCCCATCGCCTTTATCCTGATGGTAATTTTCCTCTATTTGGTCTTTCGGGAATGGCGCGGGGTATGGCTTCCGTTTCTGGTGGTTGTCATGTCCGCATTGCTGGGCATATCCCTGATCCCGATTCTTGGATGGAAGTTTTATATGATCACTTTACTGGTTCCCATCCTGCTGATTGCAGTAGCCAACGATTACGGGATCCATATGATAGCCCGCTACCAGGAGTTGAATGCAGCCGGTAACGGAACCTCCATGGAAGAGATGTCCGCCAAAATCACAAAGTCACTCTGGAAACCCATCGTACTGACCGGGCTGACAACCATTGCAGGGATATCGGCACTCTGGGCCCATACCATGATCCCGGCACGTCAGATGGCACTGGTTGCCAGTGTCGGGATACTTTTTGCCATCATCTTCAGCCTGGTACTCCTGCCGGCACTCCTCTCACTGCTCAGAAGACCCGTGCAGCGCCCCTCCCTGGCGGGCAAAGGGAACGCATATCAGGAAGATACAGACAAAGAGGCTGCAGGGTCAGGTCCCTCAGGAAGATCTTTCGCGAAACGAAAAAGCCTTCTCCGGCGCTTTGCCTTTTTTGTTGTCAGAAGACGCAAAGCCATCCCACTGGTCGCCCTGGCATTCACCCTGCTGGTCTCCACGGGGATCTTCTTTCTGAAAGTGGACTCCAACGAGGAGAATTTCTTTCCCGAACGGCATGAAGTAAAAAAAGCCTCCAGGATCATCAACAGTAAATTTGGAGGATCTGAAACAGTCTCCGTACTGTTCGAAGGCGATATGACGGACCCGGCCATACTCAACCGGATGGAATTTTACAGCAAGGAGATGGAGAAACTGAAAATGGTAGACCTGACCATCTCCTTTTCCGGCATAGTCAGGGAGATCAGTAAAGCACTGAATGATCCAGGGGACTCCCTGTATGACCGGATCCCGCCCACCCGTGAAGCGGTGGCCCAGTACATGGAACTCTACGCCATGAGTGGTGACCCGGAAGAACTGGAACAGCTGGTTGACTTCAATTATGAACATGCGCACCTGGTGATCCGGATCAACGATGCGACCAGTGAAAACGTTAACCTACTGGTGAAGCGGCTGAAAACGATCACAAAAGATGACCCTGCCGTTGCTGCCATAGGTGGATATGGTTATGTGCGTGCCGAACTGGCCGGCAAAGTGCTCACCGGAACATACTACTCCATGGGAATTGCACTGATGATCATCTTCCTGCTGCTTTCCCTGATCTTCAGATCCGTTGCAGCGGGATTACTGGGAAGCATCCCGCTGGTCATCTCCATCCTGATACTTTTTGGTGTAATGGGACTCACCGGTGTCAGGCTGGATGTGGCCACTGCCCTGCTCTCTTCGGTAATGATCGGGGTGGGGATAGATTATTCCATCCATTTTCTCTGGCGCTACAAAGAGGAACGCATGAGGAACAGATCTCCAAAAGAAGCGGTGGTCACTACCATGACCACAACGGGGCGCGGAATCATATTTAATGCCCTGTCGGTCATCGCCGGCTTTGTAGTATTGATCATCTCCTCCTTTACTCCCATCCGTTTTTTTGGGATCCTGGTAGTGGTTTCCATTCTGAGTTGCCTGGCCGGTGCACTTATCATTCTTCCGGCCATTATCCTGCAGTATGAACCACGGTTCCTCAGAACCAGCCGGGGCTCCACGGGTAATCATTTGAAAAAGAGAAGAGTAAAAATGAAGAAACCCAAAATAAACGTTATGAGAAAAACAGCAATCTGGATATTACCGGCGGCCCTGCTGGTTACGACCCTCTCAGGTATCAGTATCAGTGCCTTTGCCCAAGATCCCAAAGAGATCATCAGGGAGAGCCACGATGTGGTGAAGGTGAGTTCCTTTCAGGCCATTTCCACCCTTACCATCACCGATTCCAGGGGAAACCGGCGCATCCGCAGGAATTCCATGGCCTCCATCTCCCTGCCCGACGGTACCGAAAAACGAATTATCCGCTTCCTCTCCCCCACCGAAGTAAAAGGCACCGGGATCCTGATCTTTGATTATCCGGAAAAAAGCGACGATATGTGGATCTACCTTCCGGCCCTGAGAAAAACCAGGCGCATTGTCAGCCGGGAAAAGAGTAAAAGTTTCATGGGCAGTGAGTTCTCCAATGCCAACATGACCGCACCTGGACTGGAGGACTTCACATACAGCCTGCTGGACGAAGAGACCTTTAACGGAAAAGTATGTTACCAGGTGGCCTCCACACCAGTTACCGGGGAACTGGCAGATGAATATGGCTATAGCCGGTCTGTTTCCCTGGTGGATAAAAAACGTTTTCTTGTTTACCGGACAACCTATTTTGATGATGACGGGGAGCTGTTCAGGACTGTTACCAACAAAGCATTCAAAAAGCTGGAAGAGGCTGATGGCAAGTATATGGTCACACAAATGCATGCCCTGAATCACAGGAATCACAGGGCCTCGGAAATGGTCATGGAACAGGTTTCCGTTACACCCACCGACAAATCCTGGTTTACGGTGGCTTACCTGGAAAAAGAGTGAAAAAAGATTAATAGCAGGATATTCCCTATTTTTACAATCCGTAGATCATCCTGCAGGAAGTATGACCGATACATCCACAATCTGTGCATTAGCCACCCCGGGGACCGGGGCCATTGCTGTTATACGGGTGAGCGGTCCCGATGCCATCGGGATCACGGAGAAGATTTTCCTGCCGGCTGCAAAAGGAAAAATACTCGGCGATCAACCTCCCAACACCATCCATCACGGTACCATCCGGGATGGCAATGAAGTTGTTGATGATGTGCTGGTCAGTCTCTTCAGAGCACCTCACTCCTACACCGGAGAGAACTCCATTGAGATCTCCTGTCACGGCTCTCCCTATATCGAGCAGAAAATCCTTGAATTGCTGGTGTCTCATGGAGCTGTACCTGCAAAACCCGGTGAGTTCACCCGGCGTGCTTTTCTGAACGGGAAAATGGATCTCTCACAGGCCGAAGCTGTGGCGGACCTGATCGCAGCTGAAACCAAAGGGGCCCACAAAGTGGCCCTTCAACAACTCCGGGGAGGATTTTCCGACCGGCTCAAATCATTGCGTGAACAATTGCTCCATTTTATCTCCCTGATCGAGCTGGAGCTCGATTTCAGCGAAGAGGATGTGGAATTTGCGGACCGGAAACAACTGGTCGGTCTGGTCAATGAGATCAAACAGTTGATCAGCGGGCTCATAAACTCCTTCCAACTGGGAAATGTGCTGAAGAACGGGGTTCCTGTGGCCATTATCGGCCGTCCCAATGTGGGCAAATCGACCCTGCTCAATGCCATATTGAATGAAGAACGGGCCATCGTAAGCGAAATTGCAGGTACCACCCGCGACTCCATTGAAGATACCATCAACCTGGAAGGGATCAGTTTCAGGTTCATCGATACGGCCGGTATCCGCGAAACAGCCGATACCATTGAAAACCTTGGAATCCGGCGCACTTACCAGAAAATTGAACAGGCCTCCATCGTACTGTTGCTTACAGAGGCCAGCGACCCCGTGGAGACCATCCGCCGTACCCTGGAGGCCATACGGCAGCAGTTATCCGGAAGCGACAAACATCTGGTAGTTGTCCTGAATAAGTCCGACCGCGTTTCCGGCAAACATATCAGCACACCGGAAAAAGCGATTCAGCTCCGGGAGCATGAACACATCATCTCCCTTTCAGCAGAAAAAAGGGAAAACATCGACAGACTGACCGGACTGCTGCTTGAAATAGTCAATATAGGCAGCCTCAAACACCAGGATGTGGTCATTTCCAACATCCGCCACTACAACGCCCTGAAATCGGCATCCGAAAGCCTGGAACGGGTATCTGAAGGGCTCGTTTCTGACCTGCCCACCGACCTGCTGGCCCAGGACATCCGCGAAGTGCTCCACTACCTGGGCGAGATTACCGGTGAAGTTACCACCGACGAGATCCTCGGCAACATCTTTAAAAATTTCTGTATCGGAAAATAGTAACCTCAATTAAAGATAACTTCTCAACAGAAGTACCTTCAGCGTAAAAAAACTTAAATTGCATTTTCAAATCATTGCATCAATAATCCCCAATAGTCCGTTAAAGTTTTAAGCGGCCATAGTGCCGTATAATATAAGTTCCTTGACATAGTTTTGATTTTTGGTAGAGTATGGGGATATCCCGAAC
>JANTFK010000187.1 GCA_024763595.1 Bacteroidales bacterium
TAAGCAGCTTGCTGAAAACCGGGGTTACGTCTACGGGGAGCATACCCTCTTCGACATTCTGCTTCGGGACAATCTGGGGGTGAAAAAACTGCTGGCAGGTGCCAGGGAGGTGATCAGGCAGATCAACCGGGAAATTACACCGGCAGGGCTTACTGCTTTAAAAGATACCTTTTCAAAGCTTGAAATCTTCACCGGGCACTATACAGTCATGGAACACATCCTTTTCCCTGAGATAGAAAAACACTGGAAACACTACCAGTGCCTGAAGATCATGTGGTCATTTCATGATGATATCCGGAAAAACATCAGAAAGACTTTGGAGATTCTTAATAATGAACCTTTTGATTTACAAGGTTTTAATGTGTTTAGCAGCAAGGTCTATTTCAATATTTCCACCATCGCTTTCCGGGAGGAGCAGATTCTCTTTCCCGTCATGCATGAGACCCTGGAAGCGGACATCCTGCAAAGGATGAAGCAACAGTTGAACGATTTTAACCTTGCATTTGTTAAAATTGAGCAGGATTGGAGACAGGAGCCTCAACCGGTTGAAAACAACAGCACTCCCGCTGACCATCTGCTTAAATTGCCAACCGGGGAGATCAGCCTGGAGCAGGTCGAACTGATCTTTAATCACCTGCCGGTGGATATTACATATGTGGATGAGGAAAACAGGGTGAAATTCTTTTCCACACCGAAAGAGCGAAGCTTTCCCCGTACCACCGGTATTTTGGGCCGGAAAGTACAGGATTGCCATCCGCATGAAAGTGTGGAAGTCGTAAACAGGATTATTGAAGCTTTCAGATCGGGCGAGAAGGAGGAGGCATCGTTCTGGATCAATACGGGGCCCAGGTTCGTGTTGATCCGCTATTTTGCGGTCAGGGCTAAAAGCGGGATCTATAAAGGGGTGCTGGAGGTATCCCAGGAGATATCAGAGTTACAGCAAATATCGGGTGAAAGAAAATTGCTTGACTGGTAAAGTATTACTTTAACTGAATGAAACATTATTGAATGAAGAGATACAGCGTAACGGAGGAGTGTATTGCATGCCATGCATGCGTTGAGATTGCAGGAGATCATTTTGAGATGGGAAGTCAGATTGCCCATGTATTCAAACAACCGGCAAATAAAGCTGAAGAGGAGGTATGCGAAGCTGCGCTGAATGTGTGTCCGGTGGAGGCCATTGTATCGGAAGATCGAAAGCCGGAAGCTGGAAGGCCGGAAGCTGAAGCAGTTGATGGAGCTGTCGCTGAAGCAGCTGCTGGAACTGTCGCCGATACCAGTGCAGCAGCGAATGGTGAAAAGGGGGAAGGGCAGAAAAAAGCTGTACTGGCCAGGGACAACGTAAAAGAGGTGCTGGATGCCCGCCCGGAACTTAAGGAGGTACTGATCGGTTTTTCCCAAAAATTCAATAAGCTGCTGAACCCTGTGATGTACAGGACGCTGGCACGATTTGCCACATTTAACGAGGCTGCCCGTGTATCGGGGGTATCCGTATGTGAGATCCTGCATGTAATCAACAATGCTCTGGGAACCATGGCCGAGTTGCAGCGAATCATGCCGGAATGTATTCAGGATGACCCCGGTATGGATATTCTCTCCACCAGTACACCGATTACCTGGACCGAATCTGCGGACCGGTATATATACAACAGGGATACGATCAGTGAGATCATTGAAAAAGTATCGCTCCTGAGGACTGGGGAGAACCTGGTGGTCATCTCTGTTGAAAAACCAACCGAGCTGGTGAAAGCGGTAGCGGGCCTGGGGATGGTCATGAATATTGAGAAATCGCATGATTACAGAATCTCCATCTTCAACCCGAAGGAGGAGGCCACGGGTGCCTGGAGAGAGCGTAAGGCAGCATTTGAACAACTGGATGTGCGTTCCATGCGGACCGACCCCTTTGATATCATCATTCAGAAAGCGTACGCTACAAATGAGAACGACGGATTTATCCTGATCCAGCGCTTTGAACCCATTCCTCTGATCAATATGCTCTCTGAAATGGGATTTGAACATGAAAGCGAACAAAAATCGTCTTTTGAGGTCTGGGTCTATTTCTATAAAACCCCGGTAAGTGAAAAGGCCGGCGGAGTGGACAGTGATAAAACGGAAGTGGTGATCCAGTCGGCCACACCGGTTGCTTACCCGGTGATCATGCGATTGTTGCAATCTGAAACCATCCGGCGGCATGTCTCCATCAGGGAACTGAAAGTGTGGGAGGAGACAGAGAAACACCTGGCATGGATCACCAGTGGAAAAGCTGACATCAGTTTTTCGGCCCTGATCACCTCTGCCAAACTGAAAAATTCGGATATCAAGATCCCTGCGCTTTTTGTTTGGGACAATTTTGTGATCCTCTCCAGGACTCCGGCAAAGGATTTTCACGATATCATTGATAACCCCATCCATACGCCGCTGTTTGAAGAGGCGCCACCGGCCAGGATTACCCGCTATTTGATCAAGGCAAACGGGCTCGATCCCGATGACTTCACTTTTGTATACGGGAAGCCGTTTGGCCGTCCGGAACAGATCTATGCCGATTTTGTCTCCGGTAAAGCGGATACAGTGATCCTGCGTGAACCAGAAGCCAGTTATGCCCTGAAGATCATGCAGGACAGGGGTGAAGAGGTTTCCATTCTCTCCTACAATGAGATGTGGAACAAAGTAAATCCCGGTTTTGGGAGTTTCCCTAATGCAGGTATCGTATTTAAAGGAGAATTTGTCAGAAATCATCCCGAACTTGCCCAAACCTTCCTGGTTGAGCTGGAAGAGGCCATCGACTGGGTCAATCAGAACAGGAGCGAAGCTGCCAATCTCTCCTTTGATATGATGCGCCAGCCAGCCGACCGGGTTGAGCTGTTCCTGGAACGGGTGAACTTTAACTATGTCAGCGGAAACGAATTAATTGAGAAAGTTAAGAACTATTTCGATCTGCTTGTAAAAGAGCAGATTGTGGAGAGCAGGGTGGATGAATCATTCTATGATATCTTCAGAATGGAGCCTTCCGTCAATCTACAACAGGCCAGGTGATTCTCCCGTAGTGAAAGTCAAACATCCTGTCGATCTGCTCTGCTGTGTTCCTGGGAGTGGATAGTTCCGGGTAGCCGTCCTGCGGAAAGAAGTCCACATCCAGGGTCTCCATACCGGTGGATATTTCATAGTTACCGGCCTCACATTCCATAAAGATCTTATATGAGTAGTAAAGATCTTCGGGGTGGTCATGGCACTTTTTATCGAAAATGGCCAGCACACGGGTGGCCCTTACCCGGATCCCGGCCTCTTCGAAGGCCTCTTTTTCGGCCACTTCCCTGGGCGTATACCCCACATCGCACCAACCGCCCGGCAACGACCAGTGGGAGTCGACCCGCTCCTTCACCATCAGGATCTCATCACGGTCATTAAAGACTACGCAACGCACATCCACTTTCGGCGTCCTGTATCCGTTCTTTTCAGGGGTGGCCATGCGGATGGTTTCAGGAGAAAGGTTGGTGACCAGGGCAAGCATTTTTAGGGGATCTCCTCCAGGCTGGTATAGCGGTCCTTATCATAATCATTCTCTGTATAGTGGAGCCCGTTCTCAGCAATGGCCTGTACCTGTTTGGCCAGCATCAGCAATTCCTGTTGATCCTTCATATGCATGCTTTAAGGAGCCTAAAATTAGCATAATTCTGCGTACCTTCGCTGCATGGTCAAAGGAAACCGGGAACGGGACATATCAGACGGGAAAAAACAGGTCAACGGCAGGAAAAGGCTTCCGGAGTGGATGCGGATGAAGATGCCGGGAGGGGAACATTACATGCATGTAAAGGAACTGGTCGACAGGCATCACCTGCATACCATTTGTACCAGCGGCAACTGTCCCAATATCGGGGAGTGCTGGGCAGCAGGAACGGCCACTTTCATGATTTTGGGAGAGATCTGTACCCGTGCCTGTAAGTTCTGTGCGGTGAAGACCGGGAAACCTCTTCCGGTGGATGAGGCGGAGGCGTACAGGCTGGCACGCTCCATTCAGGCCATGGGTATCAGTCATGCGGTTATTACTTCGGTAGACCGGGATGACCTGCCGGATAAAGGAGCCGGGTTCTGGGCACGGACCATTCGTACCCTGAAACAGGAGGTTCCGGAACTGACCATGGAGGCACTGATCCCCGATTTTGATGCAATCCCGGAGCTGGTCCGGAAGATCATTGATGCAGCACCCGAAGTGATATCGCATAACATGGAAACGGTAGCCCGGCTGACACCCCGGATCCGGTCGAGGGCCAGGTATTCCTGCAGCCTGGAAGTCATCGGAATGGTGGCCCGTTCGGGAGTTACCTCCAAATCAGGGATCATGCTGGGGCTGGGGGAGACAGCAGATGAGGTTATCCGAACCATGGATGATCTGCTTGATGCCGGGTGTGAGGTGTTAACCCTGGGACAATACCTGCAACCCAGCATGGAACATATGCCTGTGGTGGAGTATATTCACCCCGACCAGTTTGTCCGGTACAGGGAAATAGCCACACAGAAAGGATTCAAAGCAGTGGAATCCAGTCCGCTGGTGCGTTCATCCTACCATGCAGAGAAACATATAACAGTCAGGAAGGATGACCATGGTCAATGAAACAACCACACCTGTTGTATTCAGGGACCTGGGACTGATGGATTATGGTGAAGCATGGGCATACCAGGAAGAGCGTTTCAATGCCCTGGTTTCGTTTAAACGCCACCCGGACGGTAAAGAGAGACCGGGGCAGTACCTGCTTTTCTGTGAGCATCCTCATGTCTACACCCTGGGTAAAAGCGGAGATGAGAACAACCTGCTGATCCGGAAGGATTTCTTAAAAAAAATAGGGGCCACTTATTATAAGACAAACAGGGGAGGAGATATCACCTATCATGGTCCCGGACAGATTGTTGGTTACCCCATTGTTGATCTGGAATGGCTGGGAGTGGGATTGAAACAGTATATCACCCTGCTGGAGGATTCCATTATTGAACTGCTTGAAAATTACGGGATCACAGCCACACAACTGCAGGGGGCCACAGGGGTCTGGCTGGAAGCGGACCACCCGGTAAAGGCCAGGAAGATCTGTGCCATCGGGGTTCGTTCCGGCAGGCATGTAACCATGCATGGATTTGCCCTCAATGTAAATACCAACCTCGAATACTTTACCTACATCAATCCCTGCGGATTTGAGACCAGGGGTGTAACCTCCATGGAAAAGGAACTGGGAAGAGCACCTGATTTTGAAAGGATTAAACTGGAACTCAGGGAGATCCTGTTGAAGAGGCTCCTTTCAGGGAATAGTCTGCCGTCGGATGATTGAACCGCTTCAGGCCGTCATCAGCCATGCTTTACATAGTTTTTCAGCTTTTCTTTCCTGAGCCTGACTTTTTCATCATTCTCGTAGAAGAGGCTTTCGTCATGCTGGCTCATATCCAGTCCCACATCCTCGTACAGGCTGGGAACACGCATGGGGATGATCTTGTTGGTTATCCAGTAAAGCAGGAGAGAGCCGCCGAATGCAAAGGCAGATACGATCAGGAGGGCCAGCAGATGGTACAGAAAGGTGGTTGTTTCGCCATGGATCAGCCCCACATCTTCAGCGAAGACCCCGGTAAGAAGCATACCTGTTAGTCCCCCGATACCATGAGCCGGGAATACATCCAGTGTATCATCCACACCCCTGCGTGAGAAATAGTAGATCATCAGGTTGCTGGCTATGGCCGCTGTTCCACCGATAAAGATACTGGCCCCAACATTTACATATCCTGCAGCCGGAGTGATGGCCACCAGCCCCACTACAGCACCCACACAGGCCCCCAGTGCAGAGGGTTTTCTTCCCATTGCGCCGTCAAAAAAGATATAGACCAGCATGGCCGAAGCGGAGGCAGTATTGGTATTGAGCAGTGCCTTGACGGTTCCATCAGACGCTTCCAGGGCAGATCCTGCATTGAATCCGAACCATCCGAACCAGAGCAGGCCGGTACCCAGGAGTACAAAGGGAATATTGGCCGGATAGTATGGTTTTGTATAATCCCTTCGGGGACCAAAAAACAATGCTCCTGCAAGGGCGGCCATTCCGGCAGAGAGATGTACAACGGTACCGCCGGCATAATCAAGTACGCCCCAGTTCCGGAGGAATCCATTGGGATGCCAGGTCCAGTGTGCCAGTGGTGCATAAATGAAGATCATGAACAAAACCATGAAGATCATCAGGGAGGTAAAGCGGACCCTCCCGGCGAATGAACCGGTGAACAGGGCCGGAGTGATAATGGCAAACTTCAGTTGAAAGAGAGCAAAAAGTGCCAGCGGAATAGAGGTGGCAAACTGTGGATCCGGTGCCCCGCCCACCCCTTTGAACATGAAGTAGGTGGCCGGGTTTCCGATTAACCCGTGTCCCGCTCCGCCAATACTCTCCCCGAAAGCCAGGCTGAATCCGAAGACCACCCACAGGAGGCTGATCAGTCCCAATGCAATAAAACTCTGCAGGATGGTGGAGATTACATTTTTAGGTTTCATCATCCCGCCGTAAAAGAAGCCCAGCCCGGGAGTCATTAAAAATACAAGGGCTGTTGCCGTCAGCATCCATGCCACATCCCCCCTGTTAATACCGGAGGTGTCTCCGGTATCGAAATGAATGGGTAAAATAATACCCAGAAGTGCAAAAATTCCCAATGCAATAAGTGCGATCAGCCAGTAATTTTTCATAATAATCGACTTTAAGATTATTAT
>JANTFK010000188.1 GCA_024763595.1 Bacteroidales bacterium
CATCTGCTACCGCCATATGCGGGCCTTCATTTGATATCATCCGGAACAGCAACCGGTCGCGGTTAAAATCGACAAAATCATTTTCCTTTTGCACGTAATCAAGTCCGTCTATCTTTCTTATTTTTTGTAAAACCCTTTTAACACGCTTTTGCGGATTATCCCGGCACGGGCGGGTTACTTCATTTTCATCCAGAACTAAAAACTGATTTGCTGCTATATGGTATTTTACGGTACACCGGCCATCGGGCCAGTTTACGACAAGTGAATCGATATCATTTACACTGCCCAGTCCGAAGTGAAGCCGGTTATCGTCACAGGATTTAAAACCCCGCATGGGGATGAGTTCCCTGTAATTAATTTTTCCGTTATAGTAAAGCGTGACACCTGCTCCTATAGCCCCGGTATTTTTACCCACTCCTTTTAAAAGGACCATTAGGTAATTTGTTTCCGGCCTCTTCCGGGCTTCATTTTCATAAACAAAAGAAGGCATATTCACATTATTTACAACAAGATCCAGATCCCCGTCGTTATCAAGATCTCCGTAGGCGGCCCCATTTGAATGCGAGGGCGTATCCAGGCCCCAGTTGTCAGACAAATTAGTAAAAGTAAGATCTTTGTTGTTATGAAAAGCATAATTGGGAACCCTTACCGAAGGGATCTTATCAATAATAGCCAGAATAGCCTTCTCTTCAGTTTGTATCATTGATCGCATTATAGCGGGATTGGAATAAAAATCAAGATAGTCGCGATCCAGTAGATCCTTATATATTCCATTGGCCACAAAAATATCATTCCATCCGTCGTTATCAAGATCCATGATCAGGGCTCCCCAACTCCAATCCGTAGCACTGACACCACTAAACCTTCCAATTTCACTGAAGGAACCGTTCCTGTTGTTAAGTTGAAGCACATTCCGGGCAAACTGACGGTAGTAGCCATTATTCAGTTTTATTTGATAATTCTCCCAACTTTCAAACAGTGCTTTTGTTTTCAGACGGGAATTTCCTTCAGGGGTCATCTCAGTCACAAATATCTCCGGGTAGGCATCATTGTTGATATCCGCCATATCTGCACCCATAGCGCCCAGGCTAATTTCCCGCAACTCGTTTTCCAGTGATTCTGTAAAGGTTCCATCCTTATTATTGACATAGAGGTAATCGCGTTCAAAAAAATCATTTGACACATAAATGTCAAGCCATCCATCGCGGTTCACATCCCCCACGCTCACACCGAGTCCAAAACCGATCTTACTACCATAGATCCCGGCCTCTTCACTGACATCTATAAAATGATCTCCTTCATTCCGGTACAATTTATTTCCTCCCAGGGTATCACGTACTTCCCGTTCTCCCGGTTTGATGTCATATTTGTTAACCGATTGAAATGAATTATTCAGGAGATAACAATCAAGATCCCCGTCTCGGTCATAGTCAAAAAACGAGGCATGTGAGGACAATCCAAGGTCTGCAATCCCGTATTCAGCAGCCTTTTCTGTAAAAGTAAGATCGCCGTTATTAATAAACAGTTCATTGTAGCGATGTGCCCTTTTCGGATCACCCGATTTGCAAACGTAAATATCCTGCCAGCCATCTCCGTTCACATCAGCAATACTCACACCGGTTGACCATACATCAGGGCAGGCGACCCCGGCCTTTTCGGTAATATCCTCAAACACAAAATTGCCCTTATTGATATATAGTTTGTTATCTGCGATATTCCCGCAAAAATAGATATCGATCAATCCATCATTGTTAAAGTCTCCCAGTCCCACGCCGGCACCATTGTAAAAATTTCTGTAAGTATAAGTATTGTATTCCTCCGTATATTCCACCTGATTAATAAAATCAATTCGTGTTTGGCTTTTATCAAGGAGTGAGAACATGGGTAGCCTGAAGTCTTCAGGTTGCTCCGATTTGCAGGACCAAAAACATAATACAGTAAGAATCAAAAAGATCACTCCTGCCAATATACCCCAAAGTCTATGATAACCCATAAGATGAGCAAGCTATTTATACGGTTGATTGTACTAATTTTCAGGAAAGGATAAAATTAGTATCTAAATAGAAAGAAAGCAAGCAATTGATGAATTGCTTGCTTTCTAAAATAATTATGAATCTAAAATTATTTACCTGTATAACCCGGGTTTTGTTGCAGGTTCGGGTTAGCATCCAGTTTGTCTCTGTGAATGGGGAATAGAGTCGTGTAAGCATCTGTAGTCAATACATCACCGGGATTATAATAGGGTAATACCCATTTATCCACATCGGTAAAAAATCCCCAGCGGATCAGATCCTGCCGTCTCTGGTTCTCAGCGAACATCTCCCGTCCGATTTCATTGAACAGTTCTCCGCCGGAAACACTCCCACCAGCCATATCAAAGCTGAGCGGGCCATCCAACGTCGTCAGATCGGGTACGCCGGCTCGGCTTCTTATCTGATTCACCAGTACAAGAGCTTCGGCTGACTGACCCAGACGCCACAGTGCTTCTGCTTTCATCAACAAGACATCGGCATAACGGAATACGGCATAATCATTGCTCATATTGTTCGGCATACTTCCAATGCCTATCTCCCATTTACCTATTCTTACACCTGCCTGACGAAGTGCCTGGGGGCCCAGTTCATTGATCTGTGGCTGACCGGAGCCCATACTTCCAAAATTAAGGGGTGCGCCGTCAGGATCTCCGAGTAACGGTACAGGCTGACGGTCCGGCTGCGGAGCTTCAAAACCATCGTCCATTACCATACCTCCACCCAGCTTGTATTGATAGCCAGCAATAAAGTTACCCCGTTTGCTGGCCGGGCCATTAACAGTTCCCACATCCCCTTTACGCAGATCTGCATCATCGTAGGAATTGTAAAATTCCTCCAGTGTGCAAAATCCGTTCCAGGGTTGAGCGGTAAGATCATAAGTCTGCTGGCTGCCATAATGCAAAGTCCGCACAGCCAGATTGAAACCCTGATAGAATACCTGGTCATAGGGAATAGCAAATATAAATTCTGCAGAAGCGGAATTCTCTACATTGAAATTGGCAAAATAGTTGCTTTCAAGTGAATATTTCCCTGAATTGATAACCTCATCACAAGCAGTTACAACTTTACTCCATTGGGGAGCTCCTGTATATACTTCAGCATTCAGGTATAATTTGGCCAGCAAAGTCTGTCCGGCATAATAGTTCATACGACCGTAAGTAGTACCGTCAACTGCTTTAGACAACTTAGGAACAGCAGATTCCAGATTACTAACAATAGCGGCATAAACGTCTGCCCTGGGTGCCGTGGAAGGGGTAGCTTCTGCTGTGGCAAAATCGAGTACCAGCGGCACATTTCCATACAGGTCAATCAATTGCCAGTAAAAGAATCCTCTTACGGTTTCGAGTTCTGCAATAAAAGCATCTGCTTTAGCCTGTTCCACCTGTCCACTCTCCACGAGGCTCTGAAACTGGTAAATCAGCCGGTTGGCGGTATTTACACCACTGAAACCAAAATTCCAACCTCCGTTGGCATAGCCATCCTCATAGGTCCATGAATGCAGGTGCAGTCTTCTCCACATACCCCCGTCATCCCAGTCCTGACCACGCGTGGGAACAACCATCTCATCGGTGGAAGTTTCCTGGAGGGACAAAATATCACCGGAGGCATAACTCCCAAACTGTGTATAAGCAGCACCCAGTGCTGATATAAACTCCTCTTCCGTTTTAAAGAAGTTATCCGGAGTAACCTCACTATATAGTTTTTCATCAAGATTGGTACATGACTGATTCAATCCAATCACGATAAGTACCATCAATAAAGCCTTAATAAAAGATAATGACTTTTTCATCTTAGTTATTTCATTTGTTTTCATGTTGTAATCATTTTTAGGGTTAAAAACCAAGGCTTACACCAAATGAAACCGATCTGGTTCTGAACCATGTATTTCGCCGGTCAATCCCCGGTATGAGTGGGTTTCCACCATCTGAGTACCTTGGATTCGGATCAACTCCTTTGTAACCGGTAATATAAAACAGGTTATTGCCTGCAACATAGACCCTGGCTTTTCTGATGCCCGAGCTTTCGGACAACTTGAAATTATAACCCAAACTCAGGTTATCCAGTGCTAAAAATGAAGCATCCTCAATATGATAACTTGAAAGTACGCCTGAAGAGTTGTTCAGGAGGGTACCCGTAGTGGCATTTCTCATATCTGTAGCTGTTCTGGGCAGGTTGTATGAACCGATCATATTGGGTACTTCATAAAATGCACGGTAAGTGTTATTCAGGTCATGACCCAGAACACTTCTGAAGAAAATATTCAAATCCCATTTCTTATAGGTAAATGCATTGTTGAAGCCGAATTCGGCATTGGGCAGGCCGTTACCAACCACTTGCCGGTCATTGGGATCGATGGTTCCATCCTCATTGATGTCTTTAAAGATCAGGTTGCCGTCGGGATCAATTTCCTGGAAAACCAGAGCCCAAAGCTGACCAATGGGTTGTCCTTCCTCTGCCCGTACCAACGGAACGTCACTTTGCCCGGGAGCACCCATACCGCCCAGGTCACGTTTTCCGTAGGAAAGTTCAGCCCCATTATAGGTACCGGAAAGAGAAACCAATTTATTTTTAAGGTAATAAGTGGGTGTAAATGTGAGACTGTAAGAGAAATCTCCGCTCTCCACAGCACGCCAGTTCAGTTCGAGTTCCAGTCCGCTGTTTTGTATTTCGCCGATATTCACCCAAGACTGGGTATAAAGGTTTGGCGGAACAGGTACTTCATACTGGAACAACAGGTCGGTGGTTGTACGTGTATAGAAGTCAAACGAACCATACAGTTTGGATTTCCAGAGTGAAAAATCAACTCCTAAATCAAATTCACCTTTCTTTTCCCAGCGCAGATCGGGGTTTGCATTGCTCACAGGTTCATATCCGGGAACAAAAGCCCCGTTATAGAAGAAGTTACCGCCCGGACCCAGGCGAAGTAAGGAGAGGTAGCTATCGCGAGGCTGGTTACCTGTTATCCCGTAACTGGCACGCAGTTTGAGATTATCAAAAGAGCCAAAATTAATAAAATTGGAAAGGTCCACACCACCGCCGATAGCCGGGAACAATCCCCATTTATTATCAGCTCCAAATCTCGACGAACCTTCATATCTGGCACTTGCAGTCAGGAACCAGATACCGGAAACGTCCACATTCACCCGGCCAAAAAAGGCGATCAGTTTGGAAGAATTCTTATAACTGTCAACCTCACCTATACCATTGTTAAAATCAAGTGCTGCACTCAGATTGTGATAGGAAAACGCATCGGTGATAAAATCACCTCCTCTGGCACGAAAACCTTCATTGGAAAATTCCTGGTAACTGTAGCCACCCATAACCTTCAGGTTTGCACTACTCACATTGCCTGTCCAGGTAGCAGTTGATTCAAACAATTTGTTGGAGGCATCGTCCACACGTCTTTCAGCCAGTCCGTTGCGGTCCATTCCCGTCCAATAGCTGTTTTTGTCATAATACTGACCCCTTAAAAAGCTGCTTTTCTGTGTGGAGAAGAAAGCATCAACCACCAGTCCGTCCATAATTTCATAGGCTCCTCTAAGGGCAATATTGAAAAGTTTATCCGTACCTTCATTGATGTCCTCTTCAAGGATTTGAACCGGGTTGTAATAGTCGAACAGAACCTGCTGGAAATAACCGTCATAAATATCATAAGCCGGATCGTCACTTCTAACCGGAGCGGTGGGATTATATACAGAGGCATACCGGAAAGCTTCATTAAAACCGTAAGAAGATTTCCGCTGTGTGGCACCCATGATCAGATCAACAGTCAGGCGGTCATGCAATGCTTTTTGAGACAAATTCAACCGTCCGTTTATCTGGGAAAAACCTGTATTTAAAGCAACACCGTCGCCATCACGGTAATTGAAGGAAGTGCGGTAAGTGGTCTTCTCACTTCCGCCGGACAGCGATAGATTATGCACCTGGGTAAGGGCTGTATTGGTAGTTTCCTTAAACCAGTTTGTATTTGCCCCGAAATCGGTTCCAAGACCCGTTTCCTGTGACAGGGCACGCCATTCTGTGGCATCCATCACATTCGGATATTTGGCAACGGATTCTACGGTCAGATAACCGTTATAATCAATCTGGGCCATTCCCTTTCTGCCCTTTTTTGTGGTAACAAGGATCACACCACTGGAGCCCCTGGTTCCGTAAATAGCTGCAGCGGAACCGTCTTTGAGAACATCTACGGATTCTATGTCGGAAGGATCGACATTCTCGAGTGACCCGCCAACAACACCGTCAATTACCACCAGGGGCTGTGTATTGGCCCCAATAGTACTCATACCTCTCAGGCGGATATCATAACCCC
This sequence comes from Bacteroidales bacterium, assembly GCA_024763595.1. Taxonomy (GTDB): domain Bacteria; phylum Bacteroidota; class Bacteroidia; order Bacteroidales. The sequence goes on from JANTFK010000188.1 coordinate 6,346, forward strand.
CGTTTGGGTTGCCACCGGGCTTACTAATAGAGAGGCCGGCCACCTTACCCTGGATCAACTGGGCGGGATTGTTCACATTTCCTTTGTTAAAATCATCCTCCTTCACGGTGGCAATGGAACTCGTTAATTCTTTTCTTTTTTGCGTACCGTAGCCCGTCACCACTACCTCATCAAGGGAGGTTAATGACGCAACCATTAACACATCGATCGTTGATTGGTTTCCCACAGTAATATTTTGGGAATTGAAACCAATGGAAGAAAAAACCAGCACGGCATCGGGACCGGGTACCTGGATGGAATAATTTCCGTCCACATCGGTAGTAACACCCTGCAACGTGCCCTGGATCACAATGTTAACCCCTGGTAATGCTCCTTCT
>JANTFK010000189.1 GCA_024763595.1 Bacteroidales bacterium
AACACAATTTCTCAGTTGCAGTTTTGCCCTGTGTACAATCTGCCAGTAATTGGTAGGAGAAATACCCAGTTCCTGACAGATCTCATCCCCGCTTTTATTCAAGAGGTATTTTAGTTTTACACAGGTGTTCCATTTTTCTGGCAGCGCATCCAGGCATTCCTTTAAAACTGCCTGAAAATCAGCATTGTCCAACAGATGCGATTCGTCTTCATCCCACGTCAGGGGCCGTTCTGCGACTTTCCAGCTTCCCTCTTCATCAAAAAAAGTAGAAAATACCTGGTTGTCCATTTTTACCGGTTGTTTTACTCTCTTCCTGTAAAAGTCGATGATTTTGTTGTTTAAGATGGAAAACAACCATGTTTTGGGTGTGCTGTCACCCCTGAATCCCTCAATTTTTTCTGCTGCAGCCAGAAAAGTATCCTGGACCAGGTCTCCGGCCAGGTCAGGATCCGACACTTTATGTAAAGCCCATGAATAGAGGTCACTTGTATATGTTTCGACCCATGCTGAAAGGTTACGGGAGGCTGCTGCCATTTTTGGAATAATTTTTCTTAGGGAATGTTAAAGGTATGAATTATCTCATGTAAATTCAATTCCCAGTATGAGCACATCGTCCACCTGGGTGTTGTTGCTTTTCCATGAATCAAATGTTTTTTCAATGGTATGGTTTACCTCATCAAATGAGAGTTGATTGGTTTGAAGCAGCAGTTCTCTGAATCTGCGCTGGGAGAATTTCTTATTTTTCTCTCCCCCGAATTGGTCCTGGTACCCATCAGAATAGAGAAAAATCCGATCGCCTTTCAAAACTCTATCTCTTTTAACCGTAAAGGGTGGCGTTTCTCCTACAAACTTTCCAACGGGCATCCTGTCGGCCTCATGCACAATCAGACTTCCTTCCCGGCAGATAAGCAGCGGATTGTATGCGCCGGCAAAGGCAAGTACGTTTTCAATGCTGTGAACTGTTACCAGGGCAATATCCATTCCGTCCGTCATTCCTGAATCATCCTGGTTGAGTGACAGGGAAAAGATTAATCGCTTGCGAAGTTCATTCAGGATGTTGTCGGGCTCAACAATTCTTTCACGCAGGATGATGTCATTTAACAGGGAAATCCCCAGCATACTCATGAATGCACCGGGCACACCGTGTCCGGTGCAATCGGCCACGGCGATGATCCATAAATCCTCTATCTGATTTACCCAGTAGAAATCTCCACTCACAATATTTCGCGGCCTGTAAAAGACAAAGCTTGATGGGAACATACTTGACATGAAGGCTTCTCCGGGAAGCATTGATTTTTGTATGCGCCATGCATACTGAATGCTGGAACCTATATCCTTTGCCTGTAGCCTGATCTTTTCTTCTGCCAGTACGATCCCGGTAATATCATTTCCATACACATGAACCGTTTGAAGTGCAGGGATGCCTTTCAGGAGAAAATTATAATAATGTTTATTCAGGCTGATAAGAACTTCTGTTGCCTCTTCACGGTTAATCAGTTTTTCCCAGTCGATCCCCTTTACTGCGGGAATAAATAATTCAAGTTTTTCACCGGCATTATTATCATGGGCAAGCATGGTTTCAGCTGCCGGATTGTCACCGATGATCATACCATGATGATCCAGCCTGAACAAGGGTTGCGGATTATGCCGTGCAAATAATGCCAGGCTCTTTAAAACATCATTTCCTGAGGAAGTGGTCGAAAATATTTTTGAAAGTTTCCAGCGTGTATCCTTTTTACATTGCGGACATGCATCAATCTGCTGACCGATAGAAACAGAAAAATCCGTCTGCCTGCAATTGTTGCATTTTAATATGGCATCAACCTCTGATATTTTTCCCGGTTTCAGGGAACTGTTTGTCAGGATGGATGAATAGATTGATACGGCAAAGGGAACAACAAACACGAGGGCCGCCCTGCCCGGATGGAATTCATGAAACGAAAGAGAAAAAAATATTTCCGGGTTATTGATCAGGTTCAGAATAATCCCGACCAATAATGCTACACGGATTGCTCTTCCCAGGGTTCTTTTTTCTGTAGCCAGCAGAAAGTAATATGTAAATGAAGCATCCATAATGTGTTTATTCATACACTTCTGATTCAAATGATGGGTAAAGGATAAATTCCGAATATTTAGAAGGAAAATATTCAATTCCTTACAACCATGACGAATTACCCTGAAAATCAGTATCATAAGAATTTAGTCGCGGGATAAAACTGATGAGCGCTTGCGCTGTTTAATGGAATTATTACAGAAACTCTTGTAAGGAAAGAGTCTCTTCGCAGACCAAACAACTGTAATAATCAAACACTAATCATTATGAAAAAATCTATTACACTGTTTTTAAGTATGCTACTTGCAGTCCCTGTGATGCGGGCTCAGGTTGTCGTAACATCAACTGATCGTTTCACTACACGGGACCAGATGCTGTTGGCCAATGAGATAAACGAAAGCGGAGAGCCATTTGCAGAGGCACTGGGCTATGATCTTGATCTCCTTGACCCCATGATCCTCAATCTTCCTGATTCAATTTCTTATACTTTGGGGATTGAAAATTATGAGTATTCGAGGTATCTGCTGGGTACTGTCATATCCCGTTCAGGTATTGGTCTACATATGATGTGGGCGCCTGTAATTACTCAGATGGCTGCCATGGAACCGGAAGAATTTGATGGTTCTTTTACCGGAGGGACCCCCAATGGATACAAAGAAGATGATGTATTGATGAAAAATATCATGCATTTTGGCATGCTGGCCAACCAAATGGCTCCCAAGAATCTCTGGCCTCAGTTTGCAGATTTTGAAAGCGGAGACCCCCATCTGCCGCAGTCGGTTGCAGCTGACTTTCAAATGGACTTTTCAACTTTACGCTGGGACAGGAGTCTGATGGATAAAACACTTAATCCGGCCGCCATGGGACAAACGCTGGTAAAACAATACCTCTGGGCTCAGGATATGCTGGGCGGATTTCATGATGCTGATGACGAGGAGGTAATTCCGGATGGTGTCAATTCCCCTGACTCCACGGGAAGCCCGAATTTCGATCCGGATAATAATATTTATTATGGGGGCAATGCGGTCGATGGTTTTATTGGCCAGGTGCTGACGGCAGAAGCAATTAACAAGACCATGTTTCTGATCACATCCCTGGCATATGATGGAACCGGTCTGGGAATGGTTGATCCTGCCACATATGATCCTGCCGCAGGGATCAAATATTTCCCACACAGAATCAGTGTAACCGAAGCACCTGTTGCAGAAATGCTTCCCCCCCGGGTTGAAAGCCTTGAGGTAACGGATGCCAGCAGCGATCTTTTTGATCAGCTATCGTATTTATGGGGAACACTGAGCTTTATGAATATGATGGATCCTTCGAACAGCAGTGATGAAGCACACATGGCCTATCATGCTGTATTCGATGGTAACCCGTTCCCTGCTCCCATGGCCCAAACAGGAACACCGGGTCCCTTTGATCTGATGATGGGTACCAGCAAGGTGATTTTCATGAACCTGTTGGCGATGCATTTCGACAACACCAATGGTACATTCGTCAATTCTTCCGGGTTAGCAGAGGGTGTTCCGCAGCCCGGAGATTATACAGGCACCCTGGAAGCCGGTTATATTACGATGGTACTTGCCAGGATGACTGAGGAGTTTGCAGGAACACCCCTGGAACAAATGGCCCTGGATGCACTCAATGCACAGAGTTTATTCCTTGTGGGTTCACTGAAAGATCCCTCGGGAGGTTTTTTCAACGGATATACACTTAATCAGGGTCCTGACGATGGAGAAAAAACGGTTGTGACACAAGCTGCTGCAGCCAGGGGATTATATGCAGCCTATGCATTGACGGGGAACAACGATTACCTGGCTGCAGCAGATGATGCTTACGATTTTCTTATTTCCGATTACTATATAACTGATCGATATGCATTTAAAACGGAGTTAAATAATGACCTGGCAACCTATACACCATTGAATTTTGCCGTGGTTGCAGGAGCATTACGTGAAGCGGCATTGATAGGAGGACATACAGAGGCAGCAACTATTTATACCCGTTTTTTCAAAAAGGTTGCCAATGTGATGCAACTGGCAGAATTTGACCCAACGGGTGAAACAGGAAATGACATTGACGGGGACGGGATTCCTTATTTACCAGAGCAACCCGACCAGCTGGCTCCTGTATTTGCAGCTGAAGCACAGTTGAGTTTTCAGGCTACAGGGCTCAGAAATACTTATTCCCGGAATAATTTTGAAGTGGTCATTTACCCAAATCCTGTACATACGCAGGCCACCATTGAATTTCGTGTTGAACGATCATCCAGGGTGGTTGTTGAGGCCATAGATATTACAGGAAAAATTGTACAAACTATTGTAGACAGCCAGTTACCCGAGGGATCATTTCAAACGTCATGGAATGTGAATGCGTTGTCAGCTGGCATATATTATGTCCGTATTTTGGTTGGATCAGAATTAGCCAATGAAAAAGTTGTAGTATTCTAACCAGCAAATTTTGTAACACTTATTTGGTGGACTCCAAACTCACAGGGATGACAAACCCTGTGAGTTTGTTTTGATAATCATTTTAATCCAGCATCTCCTCCCCGACACTCTCCTCAACAGGTGTTGCGGAATCAAGAAGCTTCAGATCTGCTTTTACAAGCTGTACAACGTCCAGTAACAGGTTCTTTGTCTCTGAAAGCATCTCCATATAAGTTGCACTTACTTTTACCCCATTTTTATTTTTTTTGAGGATTACGATCCGGCTAATCAGTATCTCATTGGCCAGGTTTATGATCTCTCTACGTTGGTTAACAAGCTCAGGTAGTGACACATAGTCCTTTTTTTTCAACAGGTTGACCACAAAATTGAAGAATTCACTTACCCGGTCATTAAAATCTCTTAGTTTCTCAGTCGGCTCCTTATCAAATGCATGGTTATTATCCAAATGATTAAATGCCGGCAGGACAATGTGCAACAGTGAGTTACTTATCTCTTTCATATAAGTAACGACCTGAACATAATGATGACCGCTTATCAGATCAGTTTCATTAAATTTCTTGAGTCTATCTGGAATATCTTCCCGAATTTGCTTGATCTCTTTGGTGAGCTGTTTGGACTCCTTCTTCAGTTTCTTCAGCTCTTTATGTTTCTCTTTAAAAAAGTTGGTATAGGTAAGATTTAGAATTCTGGCCACCCTGACAATAGAGTTTATCACTTCAGCATCACATGATTGGAGAGCCTCAAATGATGCAAGGCTAATCTCTTCTTTCACCTTTTTTTCATGTTCAACCTTTTTGCGGTGGAAAGTATGGGTCCTTAATAAAATGAAGATGGCAAGTCCGATGAGTATCAGGATTACCGGTAACTTACCAACAAAGATGAGTGAAGCGATGAGGAGTGATGCCAGGAAAGCAATAAAAGCCGTGAAAAACCAACCTCCGATCACCGTCAGTACACCTGTAATCCGGTACACTGCACTGTCTCTTCCCCATGCACCATCAGCCAGAGATGTTCCCATGGCGACCATAAACGTAACATAGGTTGTGGAGAGCGGTAACTTTAACAATGTGCCTATGGCGATCAGAATACTGGCTACCACGAGATTAACAGAGGCACGGACCAGATCAAAGGCGTGTTTTCCCTGCACCTCATCCCGGAGTTTTTCTGCATCAAACCTGCTTTCAATAAACCTGGCCAGTGATGAGGATGCGAAACGCTCAGATCCTTCACTCTGACGGCTAAGATCAATGGTTGTAGCAGTAACAGATCTTGCTTTTTTTGAAAATCTGAGGGTAAGTACCATGATCAGTCCTGCCGAGATGAGAAAATAAATGGGTGTATCTACAGGCTCACGCAGTGCTTCCATATAGAGTCCACCGGCATCTGATGCACCGGAAGCTATAAATGTTTTGAAGGCTTCAAATCCTGCAAGTGGTACACCGATAAAATTTACAAGGTCGTTCCCTGCAAAAGCCATTGCCAGGGCAAAGGTACCGGCCAAAACGGTAATCTTTAATATGTTGATCCTTGTAAAAGAAACCAGTAACAGGAAAAGCAGGGTCCAACTCACCATGCTGATCCACAGGATGCGTATTGTGTGGGTCTTTAAAAATACCAGCGTTTCAGCAGAAACCAGTGCGGATCCTTTGGCTCCCTTGATGATGTCCAGTATTTATATGCTTTTCTTACATTGAAGGAAAATACCAGCCTTACCATCCATTGTATAATCATCCCCATATTAAAAGCTATGACAACAGATAGAAATATCCCCGCAATAATCATCATAGAACTTTCGACATTGATATATGTTCCAATGTGATCCATGGTCATATCGGCTCTGGTGATTTTATATATAGAGACAGCTAAGGCTGCCCCGAGGATCCCAAACACAACAGAAATGGTAGTGGAAGTAGGCAGCCCGATGGTGTTAAAGAAATCGAGTAACAGGATATTTGTGAGCATCACGGCAAGGAAAATGACCATGATCTCGTCAGAAGCAAAATACTCCGGATTAAAGATACCTTTCCTGGCTACTTCCATCATCCCATTGGAAAAAACAGCCCCAATAATCACACCCAAACCCGCAATGGCCAGGATCCATGTAAAAGGAGCAACTTTTGACCCTATGGCAGAGTTAAGAAAATTTACCGCATCATTGCTGACAC
>JANTFK010000190.1 GCA_024763595.1 Bacteroidales bacterium
CGGGCCCGAAAGATGCCGCCTCTTCCTGCTCCGGAGCATCCTCTCCGGACCTCTCCGCAGGAAGCATCAGGGAAGGGGGCAGACTTTCATAGAGTGGTTCCGTTAGCGTCATGTTGATGTGAACCGGTCCACGCCGGTTGATGGCCTCACCAACCAGTTTCCCGCATGCTGCAAGTGCCCGTAACAGATCCTCTTCTCTCCTGACCTCTGTGGAGAATTCATAGAACCCAACAGAATGGTTAAAAAAGAGAGCACGCTGTTCTGTGACCTGGTTATTGAACCGGGAGATCTTCTCCAGGGGCCGGTCGGCCGTCAGCACAATGAGGGGTATCTGCTGGTGATAGGCCTCCGCTACAGCAGGAGAGAGATTCAATACAGCTGTTCCTGAAGTGGTTACCACTGCAACCGGTGCCTGCAACTGACGCGCCATTCCCAGTGCCACATAACCCGCCGACCGCTCATCCACAACGCTGTAACAGGAAAATGCAGGGGAAGAAGTAAAAAGCTGTATCAAAGGTGCATTCCTGCTGCCGGGGCAGATTATTACATGCCGGATCCCATACCGTTCAAATAAGACGCCCAGTTCAGGAATGTGTTGGTTGTGCTGCATCGGAGTTATCCAGGTCTTTGATGAATGTCCTGAGGATCTTGAGCAAAGATTCGGCCTTCAGGCAGGTCTCATCCCATTCATCTGCGGAATGAGAATCCAGGGTTATTCCCCCGCCTACGTAAAGTGAAAGATAGTCCGGAGTAATCTGCAGGCAGCGCAGATTTACGAACAGGTCAATCTTCCTGTCCCGGCTTACCGGTCCCATAAAACCTGTATAATATGCCCTGTCATGGGGTTCCAGGCTTTTAATAAAGGAAATGGCATCTTCTTTGGGTTGACCGGCAACGGCCGGTGTGGGATGCATGGCATCTACAAATTCCCACATCCTGCCGTTTATTTTTTCATAGTCAAAAGAGAAATCTGTACAGAGGTGAACCAGATTTCCCGCTTTTTTTACATAGGGGGAACTGACCCGGTAATCCCTTACCCTGAACGCCCACAACACATCATGGATATACCGTGTTACATACTCCTGTTCAAGTACCTCTTTAACGGTCCACCTGTTCACATCCAGGTGCCTGCCGGCATAGGGCCGTGTTCCGGCAAGAGAGACGGTGGAGATTTTGCCATCACGCAGCCTCATCAGAGGTTCCGGCGATGCACCCATCCAGAATTGCTTATCAGATTTAAACAGGTAGGCAAATGCATTGGGGTGTTTTTTACAAATGGCCTGAAACAGCCTGGGGACAATCTCCATATGTGATCCTTCAATGACCCGGATCCGGGAAAGGACCGCTTTCTGAAATGCACCTGTCGAGATGGAGGATTTGATGGCATCCACCTGCTCCATATACCTCTCCCGTTGCGTTACCACAGGTGTATCACCGTTCCAGTCCGGCCGGGGACCGGGTGACAGCTCCTCCATAAGCCTGATTTCACGGCCGGAAATCTGATCTCCTTCTATGACCAGGTCCGGTTTGATCAGAATATAGCGGTGGCCATTGCGGGAATCAAAAGGCGCCATGATAAAACCGGTTTCCGAAGAAATATCGCGGATAGAGTTCCACTGCACATGATCCGGTGATGTCTGGATATAGGTGACCATTGTTTCCTGCTGTGGCAGGCGGAAGGTGACAAACGGCAGGTTCTTGGCGATAGCCGCTTCCTGGATTTTGATCAGGCCCTCATTCATAGGCTTCCTCAGCGGGGTGCTCCCTGTTTTTTTGGTTTGATAGCATTGGTAACACGGCTCATGGAAATAAGTTTTCCTGAATCATCCACTATTTCCACATCCCATACATGTTTATTTTCTGATTTGTATGCCAGCCTGGCTGTTGCATGCAGTGTACCTTCCCGGGCCGGGGCCATGTGCTGGCTGTTGACCACAGCGCCGAGTACGTCATAATCCTCCGGATCCACAAACAGGAATGATCCGGCGCTTCCAACGGTTTCAGCCAGGGAGATCAGGGCCCCGCCGTGCACCACGCCCATGGGCTGGTAAAGTTTAGGGCTCACGTGCATGACCGCCTCCATGGTGGTGTCGGAATAACCTGTGAATTCAATATCCAGCAGCTCTATGAGGCTCCCCCTGCAAATCCTGTTTAACTCCTCGATCCTGATCATCTCTTTCCTGTTGGTCCAAAGATACAAATTCCTGTTATTTCTTTTCGGCAACCACCAGCATTGCGGAACCGAGAAACAGCGGTGCAGTGCGGATAATCCTGAAACCTGTATGCTCCAGGATCCGGTTCATTTCCCTGATGGTGTAGTAATTTTCCGAGGAGCGGGCCAGGTATTTGTATGCCTGCAGGTTTCCCGAGACCACTCCTCCCAGATAGGGCAGGATCATCTTCAGGTAAAGGGTATTAAAAAAACGCCACAACCGGTTTTCAGGGCGACTGCTCTCCAGCACAACCAGTGTCCCGCCACTGCGCAGGATCCTGTATAATTCAGCCAGGTGCCTGTCCGCCGCCGTGTTTTCAAACATCAGGTTCCTGATCCCGAAGGTAATCCCCACAGCATCGAACTGCCCATCCTCAAAAGGCATATGGGACGCATCCCCTTCCACAAACTCAACGGGAGAAATGGAATCTATTTGCTGTAACGCCCCGTGCTTTTTCCGGGCCTCCTCCAGCATGGCATTGTTGAAATCATACCCGGTCAGGTGTACGCCCTTCTCAACCAACCTTGCCACCTCCAGTACAAGGTCGCCTGTTCCGGTGCAGAGATCCAGGATATTTTCCGGAGCTGAACGCAGGAGCTCCGCTGCTGCCCGCTTTCGCCATTTCCTGTCCCGGCCAAAGGTAAAAAGATGGTTCACACGATCATACGAGACATGTATATCGGTATAGAACTCCTTCAGCGGATGGTTTGTTCCTTTTCTGTTCACGGTATCAATACGAGCCGTGAAGATACAAAAACCTTTCTACAGGCAGAGTGCCTTATTCAGCGCCCTGATGGCTGTCTCATAATCCTTCCGTGCGATCACAAACTGCATATTTACCTGCATCAGGGACTGGGAGACCGCTTCCACGTTCACTCCCCTGTCAGACAGAGCCGTCGTGGCTTTTGCCAGTGAGCCGGGATAGGTTATGTTGGTTCCCATGGCACATACCATTGCAGAAGATCTCACGGTTACCTGATGATAGAGACCTTTAAGCTCTGTCACCAGTTCATCCGTATGATCTTTTTCCCAGATTACCATTGTGATGCTGTTGGCATTGGTCGCTTTCAGGATATAAGAGACCCTGTGACGCAGCATCACTTTCATCAGGTTCATATCGTAACCCACCTGTCCAACCATAAACGGATCATGCACCTCTATGGCAACCACTTTATCGGTACCGGAAATAATCTCCACCCTGGATACCTCCCCCACGTAATCCCCGGATATCAGCGTTCCGGGATGCTCCGGTTCAAAAGTGTTCTTAATGCGTATGTTGATACCTGCTACCTCCAGCGGTTTGGATGCCTTGGGATGGATGGCCTCCATGCCGATATCGGCCAGCTGGTCGGCCACATTGAAATTGGTGGCCCCGACCGGTTTGGAATGGTCCACCCCCACAATAGCCGGATCGGCACTGGAGAGATGATACTCCTTGTGAATAACCGCTTCAGCGGCTTTCACCTCCACAGCGATCTTGCTGAAAGTCACCTCCGAATAGCCCCTGTCGAACTCCCGCATGATCCCTTCAGTGCCCTTGGTGTAACCCGTTGCCACAGGGAGCGTGGTCGAACAGTCAATACCTGCAAAGGCATTGTGGATCCGTTCATCAATGGTCAGGTATTCGGTATCATGAAATCCGCAAAGGTCTACAAAGGTGGCATTCACACCGCTGTTCTGAAAGATATTCACAGCATTAAACGCAGAATGAGCTTCCCCGATGGAGGCAAGGATCTCCCTGGCAGCCAGTAGTATATTCTGTTTATTCACATACCCCGAGGCCATCACTTCATCCAGACTCACCAGGTAGTTCATGCTCTTCCCGATCCGGCTATGAATAAAATCGTCCGCTACCTGCAGATCCAGGCCTAGTTCTTCCATTCCATGATTGATCCCGATCAGCTTATTCAGCAATTGCTCCAGCGCCTGTTTGTAATCCAGGTTTTTCACGAACAAATCATAAACGCCCGGTTCACCGGTTTTTTTATGTTCCAGCAACCAGTTGGTAACATTGTTGTATGCCGAAACCACAAAGATCCGGTCATAATAGTTCCCGCCTGGAGCCTGACCAAGTACAATATTGTTCAACACATCCCCAAACCGGGACATGGAAGTTCCACCTATCTTATGAACCGTAAGCATATTGCCGTGTTTTGTAATAATTTTGCAAAAATAACAGTTATTATGCTATCATCTATCAATCGGGTGCAATCTTTTCAGGATTATTCTAACTTTATCTTTCTCACACGGTTTGCATGCATATGTTGTACACATATTTGAAGATCCTCCCGGGAATCAGCAGGCCCTTCCGGCTATTACTGGTACTTTGCCTGTCACTGTGGCTCGCTGTTTCCTGTTTAAAAGAGATGCCTGATTCGTTGCCTGAAACCATTGAGTGGAATCCTGACCTGGCCCTGCCGCTGGGAGAAAGCAGCTTTGGCCTGAATAGTGTAAGTGGCTTTGACACAACCCTGCTGGATCCGGATTCCATTACCGGTTTACCCGCCTGGGTAGATGAAGTAACAGTTATCATGGAGGGAGCAATTGATTTTGATCTCTCCTCCATCACAACGAATCTGGATCAGTTGAACAGGATCCTCTTCAGGGTAAACACTTACAACGGTTTTCCACATGAGATGTTTTCACAGGCCTATTTCCGGGATCCAGTCATGAATACCCTTGATTCCATGTTTAACCAGGGACCGCTGTTAACCCCGCCCGGAGCAGTCGGCAGTGACGGCGCATTGATTGAACCGGGGTATGAACGCAAGGATGCGATATTTGACAGGCAGCGACTTTCCGGGCTGGAGAATGCCACCATCCTCTATTTCCGCGCCTACTTCACAGTGACTGCAGTTGATTCGCTGTTGATTCCCTATTACCCCGATTTTGAATTCCGTGTAAACATGGGTGCCATGCTTGATCTGAACCTTGAGTTTTGAGAAATCAGCGTCACCATAACATCAGATGGATATTCACCGGTTTAGGGTTAACCATGGTGCTGCTGGTGCAGTGCCAGCAAAGCAACACTTTGTTCCTGTTACACCAGATACCACAGAGCAATTTCCTGAATCCTGCAGTGCAATCTCAATGTAATTGGTTCATTGGTTTTCCCGGACTTACCTCGGTACATGCCTCTTACAGCAATACAGCATTTACCTATAATGACCTGGCCGGAACCAGCACCTGGAACCTTGAGGGCGTGTTGGAACAGATGCATCCTGTGGACCTCGTTAGCGGAGAAGCGAACCTTTATCTCCTTGCCCTGGGCTACAAGCACCGTGGTGTCTATTTCACCTTCCACATAGCTGATAAGACACATTTGTTTCAGACTGTTCCCCGGAACATGGCCGGGATCATCGTGCAGGGAAACGCACCGGTGGTTGGAGAGCATCTCAGGTTTAACGCCTTCAGACCGGCTGCTTTTTACAGCAGGGAATATGCACTGGGCATATCCAGGGCTGTTAACCCTTACTGGAGTGCCGGTGCAAGGGCCAGATTACTCTTCGGGAAAGCCAGTCTCTATCCCACGAGATCCAGTATAAGCACTTTTACCGGAGCGTCGGCTTTTAATCTGTTGCTTGATGCTGATTATACCATGAACAGTTCGTTTCCGGTCACCATACTCGACGACGGGGATGGAAATATCACCGATATTACCCTGAATGGGATAGATTATATGCAGCTCCTGCTAAACCGTGGAAATCCGGGTGTTGCATTTGACCTGGGTGCCATCTACAGGCCATCAGAACAGATCACCTTATCAGCCAGTCTGCTCGATCTGGGTTTCATCCGCTGGAGAACCGACCTGAACCAGGTCAATACCACCGGACATTTTATATTCGAAGGACATGATGAACCGGCAGATTTGGTTTCAACAAATTTTCTCGTATTTATGATTGATTCCCTGATCAACTCATTCCATCATACCGTATCACAGCTACCCTACAATACGTTTCTGCCGGTTCAACTATTCCTGGGTGGATCCTACCGTATCAGGGAGCACCTGACAGCAGGCGCAGTAAGCCACACCGTGTGGTTCCACAGTAAGATGCATTCATCATTGACCCTTTCGGCAACCACTCATCTCAGTAACAGGTTCCTGGCCACTGTCAGCTGGTCGTACCTGAATAACAGCATCATGAACCCCGGTGCGGCTGTCGCCTATTACGGAAAAGGATTTCAGTTCCATGTGGTCAGTGATAACCTTCTGGGATTCTTCTTTCCATTCGATACACGCACAGTGAACCTGCGCATGGGCATGAACCTGATGCTGGGTTGTCCGCGTGACAAAAAAGAAAAGCTCCCGGCGGAAACCTATGGACACCACCCCCGTGGCGGAGAGTGCGCGTGGAGCGAATACCGCAAGAACAGGAATAAAGCGTTAAAGCGTGCATCACGACATCTCAACCGGGAGTAGCATCATGCCAGCCTGATTGTGTCTGACAG
>JANTFK010000191.1 GCA_024763595.1 Bacteroidales bacterium
CGGTGGTTTCATAATTCCGTAACGGCTGTCCGTTGCCACGGAAAATTCCACCTGTTTTTCCGTGGAACTCAGGCTGCCGTCAGCCCCCACCTCATATTCTCCCTGCATGGTAACCGTAAAATCATGAACAGCGGGTTTTTCCATACCCATCAGCTCAGAGGCCTCCACATACATATAGTGGTAGAGATCCGGTCCGGACTGACAATAATCGGTATCGTATGTCTTATTTGCCCCGCAATCATCCCCGTAGGGATAGCCATACACCTCAACTAGACGTTTATTATAATCCGCCTCCATATTTTCAATATTTCGCTGAAAATCAACAAGGGAATCCTGCTGACTGCGAAGACGCATGGTTGAATTGTTGGCCTGATTAAAGACGGCAATGGAGTTGTTCATCGCCTGCACAGCCCGTGTATAGATCTGTTCAAAATTGGTCTGTCCATTGGCAACCAGACCGGGATCTATATCAAAAGGTATGGAATTCTGGGCAAGTCCCAGGGGATTCAAGCCCACATTTGCCTGATCAACCTCTTTTTGTATGGTCTTATAACTCCCGGCAATATCCCATAATTCAACCACTGTATTTCGATCAACCTTTTCGATTCCGGAATCCGGGACAACGTGGAAACGAACCACATCACCGGCCTGAAGACCCGGAGCATTAAAAGTTACCGCACTGCTGCCGGTCTCCGTGTAGGATTCGCTGCCCGCCAGCTGCCCATTCACCTTCACCTGCAAAGTGCCGCTGCCTGGAGTGTAGCTGACATGAATGGGAGCAAGATCAAAGGCAGTCTGTCCCTCTGTTGCTATAAGCTCCCCGGTTTTATATTCAGTCGGCAGCATGGCATTGCCCACTGCCCAGTCAAAATAGGCAGCCTGACCGGCACGTTTTGCCCAGCCGTCAACACCCCATGCCCGTACTGCGTCAGGATCTTTATATCCCTGCCACTGTCCTTCCGGGTCTTCGGTGTAATCCTGCCGATAGGTAAGATTGACAATCTCTGCCCCTGTCCTGGCACGTGCTGCGGCAACGGAGGCAAACTTGCGTTCATCCATATAGTCCACAGAAACGGGAACGCCCGCCACCAGAATACTTTCAGACTGCGGCTGCCAGGTAAAATTATCGCTCTTTAACAAACCGTAATATTTTTTAGCGGCAGACAGATAATGCCCCCAGGCATCACCATGGCCCTGCGGATACAGCACCCTGGCATCCCATTCATTCACAGCACCATCAGTGGTATCGGGATAGGTATCATCGTTGCTGTCCTCTGTGATCTGGTCGGTTATATTATAATTTTCCTTATAGGCAACCTCACCGTCACCCAGGGTAAAGTTCCAGATCAACCTGTTATAAAATGGTCGTACACCCGCTTCATCCCTGCCCCGAAGCAGTGCCAACTCTTCTTCAAGCAGAGAGGAAACCTGATTCTGGAAGGAGAAGATAGAAGCCGCCTCGGCACCATACTCACCGCTCTCGGTGGAAAAACCAATGGTGGGATCTGCTGCATCTGCGTATGCCTCGTTTCCAAGCAGCATATAGAGATCTGCAAGACGATTGGCGGCAAAGAGACGTGCCTGGTTGAGGGAGGTGTCATTTTCTCCTTCGGCAAGGCTGTTTCCCCGTCCGAGGAGTGTTTCATAGACCTCAATAATGCCAATCTGCTGCAGATATGCCGGATTGTCACTGAGGGCAATATCTCCCCCAAAGGGTTTCCCCGCCTGACTGATCATACTGGCTGTGGTGTTCACATCCGAGCTGTGATAATCGGTGATCTTCTGATCAAAGAGATTGATCTTTTTCATCACCCGTTTAATCCATCCCTCATAGAGCTGGGGAGCAGTCCAGTCACTCACAGCAGATGTACATGCCGTACCAAGACTGGAATCATAATAGCGAACTCTAAACCACTTATCAGCGAGCAGCTGCTGACCGCTTCCCTGGATCACTGTATCCACAACTTTCGGATAAAAGTTTCCTTCGGATCCCACGGATAATGATGCCCCCGCCCCGGGTGAGAAACTTTCAAACGGCTGCCAGTGTGGATCGTCCACGGCAGGGGTTCCGGTTACATCAGTGGTCAGCATATACTGCCACTGGAAATACTTACTGTCACTGTTGCCGCCAAAATCTCCGTTATGGCGCATGGTGACCTTTTCTTCAAAGGGATTTTCCGATTCAATAACCTTCAATTCTCCGGTGTACAGAGGACAGCCCACGTGAATAACACTGAGCATGGTCGGTGCTGCACAATCCTCATCATTATTAAAGGCAAGGGTCACATTCCCTTCGCTGTGGGCATCTCCTGCCGAAAGTGCTTTAATATCTGCATCTTTAAGGGAGGTGGTGATTCCGGAATTATAGGTATCAGCCATCTGGTTCAAGGTGGCAAGGAGTCCTCCAAAGGGGGCTGCCCCTGCGATGTCTGTAATAGCCTGCACTTCCCTGGAACTTAATACATTGAGCAGCAGTGTGGGTTCCCCGACTCCACTTTCATATTTGCCTTTTAGTTTTAACTCGGAAGCCACCGCATCATAAGTCAGGCGGGACTGGATATGATAGGGCAGAGCGGTAAACACCCAGCGCCCTGTGCCAAGATCATATTTAGGTTTCAAATCCTGAGGTAACTCAGCCTCAGGATTTCCAAGGGAATAAGCAACTCCCAGCTCCTTCAATGGATCAAGAAGCTTCACCATTTCTCCCGGATGTGCCTGAAAGAGAATATCAACTTTACACTGCGCCCCTATTTCTGGCAGCCCGACAGACTCCCCGGGCTGAGTCTTGGCTGTAACCAGTGTTTCTCCGAAATGCAGGGTAGGCAGAACTTCCGGCCACGTCACCGTGTAGTTTACAAGTACAGGATCATCATCAAACGAGCTGTTGTTATACCCGTCCAGCCAGGCGATACAGGTGCCGTCGGCAACATCCTGGATACCATCATTATCCAGATCGTAGTAAAATCCTTCCTGCAGCTTGTAGAAATATTTCACCCCTGCTGTTGTCCCACCCTCAAATGAGAACATCTTACTGTCCTTGTCTTTCAGCACCCATTCAGGTGTGGTTGTGCTGGACCCAGAACAGGGACCATACACCATTTGATTTAAAGGGAACGGTGCATTGATTTCGTTTCCGGCAGTATTGTCATAGGTGAAGACAGGTGCAACACCATCAGTGGCCATCACCTGGAAGGCCTTCATATCCCATATTCCAGTTTGCGGATTGATAAACTTCAGCAACACATAGGGATCGGAGGTGTAGGTCTCTGGATGATTGAAATCGGTGCGGTTAATATCATTTCGAAGAGGAAAGATTCCGGGAAAGGTGGATCCCGGGGCGGTAAAAAAGGCGGCATGTTCCTCATTGGGATTAAAACCCGGTTGGGATCTATCCGGCTGATTATAAATTACCATATTCTCCAGAAGACCATAAACCGTTGGGTCCAGCGGACCGGTTCCCTGGTCGTGCAGATCGTCCAGCCGTGCATCAAGATAGATCACGTCATCGCCGCTCAACTGTGGCCACTGCGGATCATAACGAACGGGAAGATAGGGCCAGCAGACACCGGTTGTCGTACTTTTGTCATACCAGACCACCACAAGGTCGTCGAGGGGATCATTGTTTTCATCAACAATGGGACCGGTGAGATCACGATTCACCGCAAAGACAGATCCCTGTCTGCTGCTGCGATCGTAGGCTTTGTTGGGACCGAAACCATCATAAAACCCGTCTTCAAAAAAGACATAGCCATCCCCGCAGGAACTATCATGCCCTGCATTTACAGCTTTTGTGCCGATGGCAAGATCTTCTTCCAGGGGATAGGTGGGATCAAAGGAATAGAGGCTATCGGAATTATTCCAGGGCAGGATTCTAACCACTTCAAAGACTTCTTTTTCATCGGCGGTTTCGCCATCATTATCACGGAAAAGAAGAACGGCCCAGCCCTGGGAACTGGCAGAGAACTGATTGGCGGATACCGTGGCATCACTGTCACTGAACTTCATCTCCACCATTTCAAAAGAAGAGCCTTCCGGCATCAGCGGAACCGCCATTGATCCGGCGACAAAGATTCTAGGGTTGGAAGGATAGGTTACATTGACTACAACCGGCAGCGGTCGGGTCCGTTCGTTGTCCTCATACCAGGTAACCACCAGGGTTTTCGGCCCGCCAACGGCATAGAGACGACTGGTCTCCGCACTCCAGAAGACAGCAGGGTCGTCATCAAAATCAGGCTTCACAGAAGGATCTGCATCAAGCGGAGGAATGATCTGCGTACCCCAATAATAGCGGTTCAGCTTTTTATACTCAATGGAGAAAGGATCGGATAACACATACTGGTTGGGATCAGATGCCATCTCCAGCCGCAGTCTCCAGGTGCCGATATGTTCTGAAGAAAAGGTATAGGGAAGGGAATAGCCAAGTTGTGAAACAGCCACGGTCTGCGTTCCCAATTCATATCGCATACCGTAATCATTGACCAGTGCCAGATTCACCGTAAATTCATCGGCCTGCTGGATACGCCTGTCACCAAGAGGAAAGGGATCCCGATTATCCCATTCAATGGTATACCCGTAACTCACAGCAACAACGGAACTGTTCACCCGCAGATTGGCAAAGGTCTTTGTGGGCAGATCGCCATCAATGCCACCATAATATTCGCTGTATTCCATGGCACCGATATCAAAGGCGGCGAATCCGTCTTTATCGCCGTCAATGGCACGATAGGAGCCACGCTGATCGGAAAAAAGCCAGGTGATGTCGGTTCCGGCATCGATTAGCGGGGATGTTGGATCAAGTCGGAAACCGATTAATGGATCAGTATTGTCAGGATCAACAAATGAATGAGCCGAGAGATGAAGATTATCTGTACCTGATGGCGTGGAGCTGTCGGAAGTGGCAGTATTGGTGACCGTGCGATTGGTGGTGCTTCCCGCAAGTGCCACGCCACTGTCCTGCCAGATTATGGTATTGATAATACTTGTATAAGATCCGATATTCCATAACCCGCTATAATCAGAATTTCCACTAACAATATTATTATTGTAGAAAGTACAGTTAATAAAATCCGTATATGAGCTTGTGGAGCCGACAGCCGCACCTCCTCCATACCCAACGGAGGCATTAAGAGCATTATTCTTTGAGAAAACTGTATTAACAATCGATGTATAATCCCCCAGGTTATATATTCCTGCTCCGTAATAGTAGCTATTGTTGGCAGTAAAAACAGAATCGAGAATTTTGCTTCTTTGGGATAAGCTGTCAATATGCAATCCGCCACCGTATCCGTTATTGGAGTCATTGGAAGAAATATTTGCCGAAAACAACGAATTCGTTATCGTTGTATCATTCCCGTATAAATATGCTCCGCCTCCATATTGGGTAGCCTCATTTGCAGAAAAGGAACATGTATCTACAATGGATCCAGATCCGTTCAGATAAAGTCCGGCTCCTCGACTCGCTGTATTGGAGGAAAACTCACAATTTCTGACGATGACATTCCCCCCATAACTAAAGAGGCCTCCACCATAATTTGTGTCCGAATCATTAGAGACAAAACGACAGGAAAGGATGGCAGGAGAAGACGCAGGTGCAACGTAAATTCCGCCTCCATGTCCTGTAGAAAGGCCATTAGTAATGGTCAAACCCTGTAAAATGGAAGAATGTGTTTCACTGTTTTCAAAAACAAATACCCGACCAAGATTTTGAGCATCTACAGTGGTAAGCTCAGGTCCATTTTCAGATCGAACAACAATCTGTTTTCCCTGGAAACTGATGTCATGTTCATTGTATGTACCATCAGCAATCATGACAATATCACCATCAACAGCTGCATCAATTGCTTCCTGAATAGTAGTGTAATCGCCTGAGGAAAAGTCAGGATGAACCCTTAGACGCCTGTTAATTGTTAAAGAAACTGAGACAGTACGCAGGACGACGTTGTTATCTGCTGCATCGACAATACTCATTGAGGCGAAATATATTCCCGGCACCATTTTCTCGAGACTTTCACCATCCACATACAGTGTTATGATATCAATATCTCCGGAAGACGAACCTTCCAGGGGCTCAATACGTAACCAGTTCTCCTCACCCTGACTTATCAACGCTGCCCACTCCAGAGAACCTGAGCCGCTGTTTACTATCGAAACAGCCTGTCCACCCGGCACTCCCTCTCCCTTAAGAGCCGAGAAGTTGATACTTGCTGGAGATACTGCAGCAATCGGAGCAGCTGTGAATTCATAGGCTCCCAGATCGACAACGGCTGTTCCGTCATTATTCCCGTCATAGAGTCTTGAATTTCCGTTAAAGTCAGTTGACGGCAGACCGGTGGAAGGAGTATTGGTTCCAGCATCAATACAGGGAGAATCAGGAAACAACTGTAAATCTTCAGCCAAAGCAAAATGAGGATCAACATCTAAATTGACTCCAAGACTGGTAAGACCCGCAGCTCCAGTCACAGACGCGGTTCCTCCCTGCAAGTCGGAATATTCGATGCTAAGTGCACCGGAACCATTAATATCAATCTGATTACCGGAAACTGCCTCGGATATATTTCCCCAGATAATAGAATTAGCCAGAGTCGTATGACCTGAGACTTTCAGGGCAGGTCCAGTGCCTCCACTTATATTATTGTGTATGGAAACATTTGTAATTGTGCCG
>JANTFK010000192.1 GCA_024763595.1 Bacteroidales bacterium
CAAGCTGTAATATATTCAGTACCCAGGATCATGCCGCCGCCGCCATTGCTGCCAGCGGTATTCCGGTATTCGCATGGAAAGGGGAGACCCTTGAGGAGTATTGGTGGTGTACAGCCCAGGCCCTGTCCTTTCCTGGTGGAAAGGGGCCCAATATGATTGTGGATGACGGCGGTGATGCCACCCTGATGATCCATAAGGGTTATGAAGCAGAAGATGATCATTCGGTGCTGGATGTTACACCGGGTAGCAGGGAGGAGGAGGTTGTTCTTGCAACGATCAAAGGGATCCTGAAAGAGGATCCGGACAGGTGGCACCGGATCGTACCGGATGTAAAAGGTGTATCTGAAGAGACCACCACAGGTGTTCATCGCCTCTACCAGATGATGGAAGAGGGAAAGCTCCTCTTCCCGGCCATCAATGTGAATGACTCGGTGACCAAATCCAAATTCGATAACCTGTACGGATGTCGTGAATCACTGGCTGATGGCATTAAGCGTGCCACAGATGTGATGGTTGCCGGTAAGGTTGTTGTTGTGGCCGGTTATGGTGATGTGGGCAAAGGATGTGCCCATTCCATGAAGTCCTATGGGGCCCGGGTGCTGGTTACCGAGATCGACCCCATTTGTGCCCTCCAGGCTGCCATGGAAGGTTACCAGGTGACCACCATGGAAGAAGCGATCAAAGAGGGAAATATCTTTGTGACGGCCACCGGGAACAAGGACGTAATTACCGCAGAACATATGGCAGCCATGAAGGACCAGTCCATCGTATGCAACATTGGCCATTTTGACAACGAGATACAGGTGGACCGGATGGAACAGTGGCAGGGTGTCACAAAAATCAATATCAAACCCCAGGTAGATAAGTACATCTATGAGGATGGACATGCCATATTCCTGCTGGCCGAAGGCAGGTTGGTAAACCTGGGATGCGCCACAGGTCATCCCTCCTTTGTGATGAGTAATTCATTTTCCAACCAGACCCTGGCCCAGCTGGAGTTATGGAGGAATGATTATAAAACAGATGTCTATATGTTACCCAAACATCTTGACGAAGAGGTGGCCCGTTTACATCTGGATCAGCTGGGTGTGAAACTGACCACCCTGAGCCAGGAACAGGCCGACTATATCGGGGTGAAGGTGGAAGGACCGTATAAGCCCGGGCATTACAGGTATTAGACAGGTTTTCCTGCCTAGTTGGTTATCAGCAGGATATTCCCCTGAACAGATGTCTTGTATTCCACCAGTGGATAACGGGCGGGGCCTGAATTGGGTTCGGCACCATTCATCAGCAGGTAGGTGGATCCACATTCAGGGCACCTGAATACTCCGAAGAAAACAGAGTCTTCCACCACGGCTTCATCATGTTCAGGCCACAGTGTGCATGTACGGTCATAGGCATGGAAAACCAGGTCTGATTCCCTGTAGAGAACAATACCCTGATATCCTTCGTTGGGAAACACTTTGGTAGTCCCGATTCCCATATCTCCCAGTTCTGCATAAATATCGAGGTCAAAATAGACCTTCACGTAGGGAATGATCTGTCCCCTGTTAGATTCACATGAAGAGATAAACATGGCAGGCAACTGAAGGAGCAGAAAGAGGTAAAGTTTATGTTGCATGCTTCTCACTATTTTTTGTATTTTTAACTCATTGAAACATTAATTATTGTCTCGGGCAATGAAAAACCTGGATTTTGATATCGGGAACATACTCTATGTGGTTATTACACTGATTGCCGTTCTGGTGGGTGTACTGGGAAAAAAGAAAAAACCGCAGAGACCAGGCGCGAAGGGGACCGAAAGTGAAAAACGACCCGGTTTTTTTGAGAACATGGAAGAGATTCTGCGCATGAACCAGGAAAACGGAGTGGCGACCGGTCTAAAGGATTACGAAGTGGACCTGATGCCTGAGGAACCGGGTCTGGAACAGGTGGCAGCAGAGGAGTCGGTGAAAGTTTCTGTTCCTGAACCGGTTACCGCATCTTCTATCCTGGATGATTATGAACGGCTCATGAAAAATATTGATGATACGGATCGGGATGCAATCATGGCTGAAGGAATGAGCACGACTAAGTCCATGGATGTCATTGATCTGGAGCAGGAGGCCGGGACCGACTACTTTGAAGTGATCAATAATTTTGATGCCGGAACCGCCGTGGTTTATTCTGCTATCATCAATCGTATTGATTATTGATTATTTTTTGTAATTTTACAACTGAAGAGTTCCGGAACACGGGATTCTTTTTGTTTTTTAAGTTAACGGGAGGAATTTTTTATGGGACAACCTTCTTATATGACAGAAGATGGACTGGCCAGGCTGAAAAAGGAACTGGACCAGTTGATCTCTGTGGAAAGACCCGACATTTCCCGTCAGATTGCAGAGGCCAGGGATAAGGGCGACCTGTCTGAAAACGCAGAGTATGATGCTGCCAAGGAGGCTCAGGGTTTGCTGGAGATGAAAATTGCCAGGCTGGAAGATATGGTGGCCAATGCAAGGATCATCGATGAATCGAAGATCGACACCTCCCAGGTGCAGATTCTTAATAAGGTAAAGATAAAGAATACCGGGAACAACCAGCTGGTGGAGTATATGCTGGTCTCTGAAAGCGAGGCTGATATAAAAAGCGGAAAGATATCTGTAGCCACACCCATTGCCAGGGGATTACTGGGTAAAAAGGTGGGAGATATCGTTGATATAAAGGTTCCTTCGGGAACCATTTCCTTTGAGATTATGGAAATATCCCTGTAAATTTGAATTATGGCAACAATATTTTCCAGGATCATTGCCGGTGAGATTCCTTCATACCGCATTTATGAGAATGACCGTTTTTTTGCTTTTCTGGATATCAATCCACTGGCGGAAGGGCATACACTGGTGATTCCCAAAGTGGAGACCGATTATCTGTTTGACCTTGAGGATGAGCTAATTGGAGATATGATGATCTTTGCAAAGAAAGTGGCAAGGGCCATAGATGAAACCATGGATTGCAAAAGAGTCGGCATGGCTGTGCTGGGGCTGGAAGTCCCCCATGCGCATATTCATCTGGTTCCCATCAATGATCTCTACGATATTGAATTCAGCAGGCCCAAACTGAAATTTTCCGATGAAGCGTTCAGGGCAACTGCACAAAGAATTGCTGCAGCCATTCGTTAAGGCGCTTATTTAATGCGGTCCGGATTTTTCCGGATGTACGCTTCCCAGTTCCCTGTACCCTTTTGATTGGGTTTTGTGCCGGTTTGATAGAAATGGCAAACGGCTGCAGCCAGTCCGTCGGTTGCATCCAGGTTCTTCGGAATGTCATTCAGGTTAAACATCCTGGCCAGCATACCGGCCACCTGTTCTTTTGAAGCATCTCCTTCACCGGTAATGGCCAGTTTAATCTTCCTGGGGGCATACTCAAAAACAGGAACATCCCTTGAGAGAACTGCAGCCATGGCTACGCCCTGTGCCCTGCCCAGTTTCAACATGGACTGGATATTTTTTCCATAGAAGGGAGCTTCAATGGCCACCTCGTCCGGAAGATATCGCTCAATCAGAGCCAGTGTCTTTTCATAGATCTTACGAAGTTTCATATAGTGATCGCCGGCTTTTTTCAGGTCGATCACGTCCATATCTATAAAACCCGGTGATTTACCCAGGCTCCTGATAATGCCGTATCCCATGAGATTGGTACCGGGATCTATACCCAGGATGATCTTTTCACTTGCTTGTTGCATGACCGTTTATCATTTTCTGGATCAGTATGCCTGATACCAGCAGGAGAATGCCATAAATGGTGCTCCTGTAAATCGCTTCATCCAGCACCAGGTGCACAATAACCAGGTTCAGGAAAGGAGCGATGTAAACAAGGTTACTGATCCTCTCTGTGGTGGGAGCGTATCGCATGGCCAGTAACCACAATACAAAGGTAATACCCATTTCGAAAACTCCCACATATATGGCGGCAAACCATCCGCCGGAAGATTCCGGAAGGGGATGGCCTTTCACCCATCCCACTACCAACAGGAAAACCGTAGCAAAACAAAAGTTCAGAAACAGTCTGGTTGCCGGGTCGCGCCTGTCCCTGGTATTATAAATAAAATAGAAGGCCCAGATAACAGCGGAGGACAATGCCAGGAGCACACCCATCCGGCTCCCTGTTTCGTTACATGCATGACCGTCCTGGATGGATAGCAGGATCACACCCGAAAAACTGAGCAGCATGGCAGCAATACTTTTCCATCCGATCTTTTGCCCCAGCAAGGGGATGGAGATAATTACCAGGATAATGGGCCATACCATATTAACCGGTTGTGCTACCTGGGCAGGCAGGATGGAATAAGCTTTAAAGAGGATCAGGTAGTAGATGACAGGATTGAGTAGACCCATCAGGGCTGAGAAACCCAGTTCTTGCCATGAGAGATCTTTCAGCGATGACCGGTTTCTCTGTAGCAGTACAACCATACCCAGTACCAGTGTGGAGGTGAGTGCAGCTCCTGTGAGCAGTTGATAACTCTCCTGAAATCTCAACCCCAGTTTAAAAGCAGTGGGTGAGGTAGACCAGGCCAGTACTGCCAGGATGGCAAATAAATAGGCTTTCCCGGCTGATCTTCCTTTTGCCACCGGAAAGAGGTTTTAACGGATGAGTTCATTACCGGGCCCCATAAATGGACAGAGTACCTCCGGTACCCTGATTCCTTCGGGTGTCTGGTTGTTTTCCAGGATAGCTGCCATGATCCGTGGCAGGGCCAGGGCGCTTCCATTCAGGGTATGCGCCAGTTGGGACTTTTTATCAGCAGGATCACGGAACCGCAGTTTCAGGCGGTTGGCCTGGTAGGATTCAAAATTGGAAACAGAACTTACTTCCAGCCATTTTTTCTGTGCAGCCGCAAAGACTTCAAAATCATAGGTCAGTGCCGAAGTAAAACCAAGATCACCTCCACAAAGCTGTACAATCCGGTATGGGAGCTCCAGGTTGGTGACCAGTTTCTCCACATGGCTGACCATCTCTTCAAGGGCCCTGTAGGAATCTGATGGATGTGTAATTTGTACAATCTCGACTTTATCGAACTGGTGAACCCGGTTCAACCCTCTGACATCTTTTCCGTACGATCCTGCTTCCCTTCTGAAGCAGGGTGTATAGGCCGTGTTCTTGATTGGCAGGTCTTTCGCCTGCAGGATTACATCCCTGTAAATGTTCGTTACGGGTACTTCGGCTGTAGGAATCAGATAAAGATTATCACCTGTTACATGGTACATCTGGCCCTCTTTATCGGGAAGCTGACCTGTTCCGAATCCGGATGCTTCATTCACCAGAAGCGGCGGAAGGAACTCTTCATATCCTGCACTGGTATTCTGGTCCAGGAAATAAGCGATCAGGGCCCGCTGCAGCCTGGCTCCCTTCCCCCTGAACACGGGGAAACCACCCCCGGTGATCTTTACCCCCATATCGAAATCGATCAGCCTGTATTTTGATCCCAGGTCCCAATGGGGAAGCGCATCTTCGGTTAACCGGGGGATTGCACCTCCCTGACGAATCAACTTGTTGTCTGCATCCGTGTTTCCGGCAGGTACAGAAGGGTGTGGAATATTGGGTATCTGTACAAGCCAATCGTTCAGATCTGTAGCCGAATGTTGCAGATCGCGGGCATGGGTCTCAAGCTCCTTTTTCAGGAGGGAGGTACGTTCCTTAACCTGGCTGGCTTTCTGCTCCTCACCCGCCCTGATCAACTTCCCGATCTCTTTGTTGAGTCTGTTCATTTCAGCCTGCAGCTCATTGGTCCGTACTTGTAAGGACCGGCGCTCATTGTCGCGATCAATGATTTTGTCTATCAGATCGGGTTGACTGAAATTTTTAATTCTTAAACCTTTGAGAACAGTCGCTCTGTTGTTACGAATAAACTGGATGGTTAACATAGAATAAGCAAAAAAAACCTGTAATACACATTAAAGGTAGTGTATTACAGGTGAATGATATATAGATTTAAAATAATTCTCTCAGTTTTCTACCGGCTCCACTGAAACGAAAGATTTATTGTTTTTCTTTTTGATGAATTTTACTGTGCCGTCAATTTTGGCGAACAGGGTATGATCTTTACCCATGCCAACATTACTACCGGGATGGTGCACCGTACCTCTTTGCCTGACAAGAATGTTCCCTGCTTTAACAACCTGGCCTCCGTAAAGTTTTACACCCAGTCGTTTGCTTTCTGATTCGCGACCGTTCCTTGAACTACCGGCTCCTTTCTTGTGTGCCATATCTTTTGACTTTAACTATTGACTATATGCTTATGACTTTCAATTCTCTTTTTCTCCGCTTTCTTTTTTAGGGGCTGCTTTTGAAGCAGGTTTCCCGGCGGTTTTGGTTTTAGTGGATGCAGCTTTAGTGGATGCAGCTTTAGTGGATGCAGCTTTAGTGGATGCAGCTTGGGTGGTTGCAGCTTTAGCGGCTGCAGTTTTAGTGGTTGCAGCTTTGGCGGTTGTAGTTTTGGCGGCTGCTGTTTTTGTTTTGGTACCGGTTTCAGCAGGTTTTTTAGCTGTGGTGGTTTTCGGAGCTGCAGCCGGTTTCCTGGCAGTTGAAGTTTTAGCAGAAGCGGATTTTTTCGTCGGGGTTGCTTTGGCTTCAGGCGTCTCTTTTTTTGCTTCAGGCGTCTCTTTTTT
>JANTFK010000193.1 GCA_024763595.1 Bacteroidales bacterium
TTATGTCCCAGATCCAGCAGGTCAAAAAAATGGGAAATATCAAGGACCTGGCAAGTATGATCCCGGGTATGGGTAAAGCCATGAAAAACATGGAGATGGATGATGATGCATTCAAGGGAATAGAAGCAATCATCAACTCCATGACCCCCCAGGAAAGAAGCAATCCGAACCTGCTGAACGGAAGCCGGCGAAAACGGATTGCAAATGGCAGCGGTACCACGGTTCCTGATGTGAACCGCCTGGTGAAACAATTCAGTGAAACCCGTAAGATGATGAAGGTGATGACCTCCGGCAAGAAAGTTCGCCTTCCGAAAATGATGTAATCTAATACCTGAAAAGTTATGCAATTAATTGATGGAAAAGCCACCTCGAAAGTCATCAAAGAGGAGATCAGAACAGAAGTGAATAAACTCGTGGCGGCAGGTCACCGCCCACCTCACCTGGCAGCCATACTGGTGGGCCATGACGGAGGAAGCGAAACGTATGTCGCTTATAAGATCAAGGACTGTGAAGAGGTGGGATTCAGATCGAGCCTGGTACGTTTTGAAGATGATGTGGAGGAGGATGTGTTGCTGGGAAAGATCACGGACCTCAATGATGACAAAGAGCTGGATGGGTTTATCGTACAGCTTCCCCTGCCGGGTCATATCAATGAACAGAAGGTTATTGAGGCCATTGATCCTGCCAAGGATGTGGATGGTTTTCATCCTGTAAATGTGGGGCGAACCGTTATCGGGCTTCCATCTTATATTTCGGCTACACCCTATGGAATTATTGAACTGCTCAGGCGTTATAAGATAGAAACCTCAGGAAAACACTGTGTGGTGGTGGGCCGAAGCAACATTGTAGGCAGGCCCATGAGTATTCTGATGTCCCAGAAATCCATCAATGCAACAGTTACTGTGGCACATAGCCGGACCAAAAATCTGGAGGAGCTCTGTGCCTCTGCTGATATCCTGATCGCTGCACTGGGGGCTCCCGGTTTTATTAAGGGGCATATGGTAAAGGAAGGTGCCGTGGTGATTGATGTGGGTACCACGCGTGTTCCCTCTTCAGAGACCAAATCCGGTTTCAGGCTGAAAGGGGATGTGGTATTTGAGGAAGTTGCTCCCAAATGTTCCTTTATTACGCCGGTACCGGGAGGTGTGGGACCCATGACCAGGGTTTCATTGCTCAGTAACACGCTTTTGGCGGCCAAAAGAAATATTGGAGACTGATATTTCGTTCCATGTATAGTAATCCATGAGGGATTAGGTAGTCAAGTTGAAATAAATTACTACAGATGAGAGGTGCTTCTCTTTTGTTGCTGGGTACACTGATTACCTGCAATTTGATGGCCCGGAGGATGATCATCCCTGATGCCCCGGCAATGGATAGCGTGCTGTCCGATACCCTTCCTGTTATACCTGCATTTACCACCCCCTTTGCATGGGATTATATCGATCAGTCGATCCGTAACCCTGAATTCTGGAGGTCTCCGGAAGATCCTGTAAAGGATTACCTGCGCAGATTGCTGGATCATGCCCTGCAGCCATTCGATTCGGTGAGGGAACAACTTTCAACTGTCGATTTCGGTTCCATACCGGTCCATATGGAGGAACCGGTCGAATCGGAGGAGATTCCACTCAGGTGGATCAATGATACCACCTTCCTGATGGACCCCAAGGGATGGAACATGAATCTCTACATGCATCAGGAACCCAGAATGCCGGAACCGGACCGGGCACAGTTCCCGCTACAGGATTCGGCCACTTTCCTGCCTGATTCAATGAATAGTCAACAGGATACGACCATCTATATGCCGGATTCTACCATCATCCTGCCTGACAGCATCATGGTGACCGTGCTTGATACGGCAGCTATGGAATCCCTGGGCATTACACTGTATCATTACGTGAACGGGGTAGTCACCCCCGATCTGTATGATCCGTTAACCGGCAGGCGGTCCGTCTTTTCCAAAGATTTATCCACGGTGAAATTCATTACCCCCGGTAACACCTGGCTGGCAGATAAGGCTTCCCCGTTCTTTATGCTGAGGGGGGAACACCAGTTGGACTCCCTGCAATACGCGGTCTTACAGTTACTTGAATTCACCGAGCGCAGGGACTCTACCCGTCTGCTTATCAATGACATCTATGGGAAAAGCACACCGGTTTGGCTTACAACCGGATCTGATGATGTTTTCAGGTACTGGATAAAGAACTATAAAAATGATTCTATTTCTCTCTGGATAGGAAATCCAGCTCCCCGCACACTCAGCCTGATGCTTGAGGATGATGTGAATGTGACCCGTCTGAAAAAGCAAGAAATATCCTACCTGTCTGCATTTGTTAAAGAGACCGAACCATCATTGTTGACCATGGATATGCTGGAACCTTCCCCCATATTCTGGGACTACGCTGTGGTAAGTGCATTTGTAATGAATCAGACCCATCTTTCCAACTGGACCAAAGGAGGAGAGAGTTCATTCTCCACCATGATGGATATCCAGGGAACGGCCACTTATAACAATAAGGAGGCAAGTACACAATGGATCAATACTGCCAGGCTGAAATTTGGCACCATCAGAACGCCGGAGAAGGGATTCAGAAAAAATCACGATTCATTTGAGCTCAACTCCAAATTCAATCTGAATGCCTGGGGGAAGATTGGAATGAGTGCATCATTTTATATGAAGAACCAGCTGGCCAAGGGATATAATTACCCCAATGATTCTATTCCTGTTTCCAAGTTCCTGAACCCGGGAACAATGACCATTGGTCTTGGATTCGAAGTAAAACCTTATACCGCAACCACGGTTAACATAGCGCCCCTCTCCTACAAAACAACTTTTGTTAAGGATACGGCACATATCGATCAGACAATACACGGGATTGAGGAAGGTAAGACGGCTAAGAAAGAGCTTGGGACCCAGATTGTGATACACAACAAAATCAGTCCCATGGAGGGTCTTGATATCACCAACCACCTGCGTCTCTTCTCCAACTACCTGAATCATCCTGAAAATATTGATGTGGACTGGGAAATGATGCTTGATAAAAAAATCAACTGGTTCTTCACCATTCGGTTGAACCTGCATCTTATTTATGATGATGATGTGAAGTTCACGGTGTTTGATGCGGATGACCAGGCTATCCTGTTACCCGATGGGAGTGAAAAACGGGTAGCCAAAGCACAATTCAAAGAGTTTCTGGGGCTCTCACTGCAATTTAAACTTTGATTACCGCATCCGGCGCTTCATATCCTGTTGTTTATCTTTCATCTGCAGTATGTAATAGAGCTGGGAGAGCTTTGAGATGGTTTTTTCGCTGGAGGGATCCAGCGCATAAGCGTGTTCCAGCCATTTGACTGCTTCGTGAAATTGCTCCATGGAGCGATCCCTGAATATCCGGTATACATCATTGTCCCGGATATGTAATGACTCCTCACGCAGCTCAACCCCCAGGTTATAATAACAGACACCTATATGATAATAGATCTTAGGCTGGTCAGGGGCCAGTTCAACGGCAGCTTGCAGGCTCTCCAGGGCTTTATCCATATCTCCCATCCGGCGGTATATCAATCCCCTGCTCCACAAAAAGTGATAGTTGTCAGGATGGGTTCTGATTGCATCGTCCATGATCTGTATGGCCCTGTCATAACGTCCTGATGTAACCAGCAGATTGACCAGGTACATGACCACAGTCTCTTCATAGTGATAAAGCGTAAGACCCTCCATTAGCGTTTTCCCGGCCTGAAGTGTATCCCCGGTGTGCATGTATGCTTTGTGCAATAAGAGGGTTGTATTGGGCGAATAGGCATCTTCATGTAAACCGGTCAGGTATCCGATGGCCTTGTCCCAATGTTCGCTTTTATAGGCTGCCATCGCGGTATTATATACCAGGTTGGTATCGGTTTTTGCCTCTATCAGCCTGTGTTTACTCACAAGCAAAGCATGCTCAAAGGCCCGGAGCGCCTCATTATATTCTTTTAATTTGTAATGTTTTTCTCCAAGTTTCCTGAAATCGTTGGATAGGGCATAGTATTTTTGGGTAACGGCCGGATAAATTCGTTCCCTTACATCCAGTTCAAGTGCCTTTTCGTATGCATCATACGCCACATAAAGCTGATCCGGATAAAGATTTGTCTTTTTTACATCTCCTTTTGCAAAACCTGCTTCATAAGCTGTCTGGCACAATAACCCCTTGGTATAGTAGGTCCGGGGCCATTTGGATGTTTTTTCATGCCTGACAGCCAGTTCAATGGTCTCCCTGGCTTCGGTATACTTACCGGCATCAATCATCTGCATTACAGCCAGCACCCTGCTTTTCTGGCCGGCTACTACCGGGGCCAGACACGCCATTATACCGATAATGAGTATTCTTTTCATCCGTTTTTCACCTGCAGGTGTTACATGCGATCGGGTACTTCTATGCCCAGCAGAGCCATGCCCGATTCAATGATCCGACCCGCCACTTCAACCAGGAGCAACCTTTGCCTGACCTGTTCCCGGCTTTCTGCACTGAGTATGCTGTGGTCGTGATAGAACTGGTTAAACTCTTTAGCCAGCTCATAGAGAAAATTAGCTACCAATGACGGATTGAGGGCCCGTGATGCTTCAGTAATAACATCCGGATAATCAAACATCATCCGGATCAGGGCAATCTCCTTCTCAATCAGGTCGAGGCTTCCCACTGCTCTCTGTATCCGGTGCCCTTTTCTCAGGACACTCTGAATACGGGCATAGGTATATTGAATGAAAGGACCTGTATTCCCATTAAAATCAACAGATTCCCTGGGGTCAAATGTCATGTTTTTCTTAGGGTCGACCTTCAGAATGAAATATTTGAGGGCTCCCATGCCCACTTTCCTGTAGATCTGCTCACGCTCATCTTCACGATAAGATGAAAGTTTTCCCAACTCTTCTGACATCTGCCTGGCTGTCGTTTCCATCTCATCCATCAGATCATCAGCGTCCACAACGGTTCCTTCACGGGATTTCATTTTACCTTCCGGAAGCTCCACCATACCATAGGAGAGATGGTAGAGCTTTTCAGCCCACGCAAATCCAAGCTTTTTCAAGATGATTGAAAGAACCTGAAAATGATAATTTTGCTCATTTCCCACCACGTAGATATGCGAATCAAAAGGCCACTCTGTATAGCGCTGGTGTGCCGTACCTACATCCTGTGTCATATATACAGATGTACCATCCGAACGCAGGAGGAGCTTATGATCGAGTCCCTCGTCCTCCAGGTCTGCCCAGACGGATCCATCTGCTTTTCTGTAGAGCACCCCATCCTTCAATCCTTTCAGTACAATCTCCTTTCCCAGGCTGTAGGTTTGTGATTCGTAATAGGTCCGGTCAAAGCTGATCCCGAGCCGCCTGTAGGTATCTTCAAATCCTTCGTAGACCCAGCTGTTCATGGTTTCCCACAACTGCCTGACCTCCGGGTCATCAGCTTCCCATTTCCGCAACATCTCACGTGCCTGGAGCAGCACAGGAGCTTCCTGCTCTGCATCTTTTCTGGAAACTCCATTCTGAACCAGCGACTCGATTTGTTCCTTATAGATCTGATCAAACCTTACATAATAATCACCCACCATGTGATCCCCTTTCATGCCGGCCGATGCAGGATCCCTACCCTTACCCTCCAGCTGCCAGGCAAGCATTGATTTACAGATGTGTATACCCCGGTCATTGACAAGATTGACTTTCCTGACCACTTTTCCGCTGGCTTCCAGGATCCTTGCCACTGAATGCCCCAGAAGGTTGTTCCTGATATGTCCCAGGTGCAGCGGCTTGTTTGTATTGGGTGAGGAAAACTCGATCATCACCCGTTCTGCATCTTCTTTCACTGGTGACGATCCATACCGGGGCGTCCGGAGATCCTCTTCCAGCAATCCTTTCCAGTATCTCTGCGCTACAATGAGGTTCAGGAAACCTTTGATAACGTTGTAGCCGTCAATCAGGTCAGATTGTTCAACCATTTGCCGGCCGAGTGCTTTGCCCGTCTCTTCCGGTGATTGCTTTGAATATCTTAGCAGGGGAAATACAACCACCGTAAAATCGCCGGAAAAATCCCTGCGGGTTTTCTGTATCTGTACCTGCTCTTCCGGAAGGATGGTACCCCACAACGCCTCCACTGCCTTTAAGGTTATTTCACGTATATGCTGATCTATTCGCTGCATTTCCAAATATATGAAATGCAAAGATAGAAAATGATCCAGATTAACAGAGCAGATTCTTTGTCAAGCGTGGGTACCGTAATAGACCATATATTTCTTATGACCCCTTAATTCTTTCAGATAGAGCCTGACCAGGATTGCCAGTGTGGTCCGCAGTATCACAAAAGTTACCAAGCTTCTGTTTTCTCGAGGGATCCACGCTTTGTGGCCTTCGTACCCCCTGATAATTTCGTTGGTAATATCATTTACGCTCAGATAGGTCAGCTTATTATCGCCTGTGAAACGCTCATACTCAGACTCATAGGAATGATGCAGCAACATACTCTTCTTCCACCACCACAATGATTTTCCTTTGTCCTCCTTTCGCCTGAGGATATCAGCTACCACGAATTGCCCTTCCGGTTTCAGGACCCGTTTGATCTGTTTGAAGAAAGCATACTTATCCGGGTAAT
>JANTFK010000194.1 GCA_024763595.1 Bacteroidales bacterium
ACCACCTGAAACTCCAGTTGTTTCCCTGTAAAATTGGAGAGCCACCGGGGGATCTTCACCCTGCCAATATCATCACATGACACCTGATGTGTACATGATTCCAGGATCAGGACCTTATCTCCGTTCTGCAACCTGGCCAGATGGGGGGTCCCTTTCAGATAATTATCAAAATCCCCTTTATAACGGGCCAGTACCGTACTGAAACTGGTCAGGGGAATATCGTCAGGTACGGATGCATCGGCCTTTTTAAAAACCTGGCTGTCGGTAATGACCAGTGATGGTCTGGGTTGCAGCCGTTTAAGCAGGGTGTCAACCTCACGCTCCTTGACCACTACCGCAATGGCATCATTATCCAGAATATCCCTGATGGCCTGTATCTGGGGGAGGATCATCCTTCCTTCGGGCGCCTCTTCATCTATGGGGGTGATCAGCAGGACCAGGTCCCCCTGTGCAATAATATCACCCACCATGGATCTGGAGAGGTATGCGGTTTCAGGTATGGCCGTTCTGATCTGCCCGATAAGTGCTTCCACATTGTGCGGCTGGCGTGCGGAAAACTCTAAAACATCATGGTGCGTATCCTTTTCCACCTTTTCCCTGAACTCACGGGAAACCGGTTCTTCATCCGATTTATTGTGCAACACCAGGTAGGGTACTTCCCATTTATCCAGTTCTTCAATGACGGACCGCTCTTCCTGATTAAACCGGTTCCCGGCCAGGACAAGGATCCCCAGATCAATGGTCCGGATCATTTCCCTGGTCCTGGCAACCCGTTTCCTGCCCAGTTCACCGGTATCATCAGTACCGGCTGTATCGATCATCACGACCGGACCAATATCCGGGATCTCCATAGACTTCCTGACGGGGTCGGTGGTGGTGCCCGGTTCAGCAGAGACGATGGCTACATCCTGTCCCGCAAGGCAATTGATCAGTGATGATTTGCCATTGTTCCTCCTGCCGAAAATCCCGATATGTGGTTTGGCATCCCGTCCCTTCA
The DNA here is from genome assembly GCA_024763595.1 of Bacteroidales bacterium. GTDB lineage: Bacteria > Bacteroidota > Bacteroidia > Bacteroidales. Next base: position 998 of record JANTFK010000194.1, read on the forward strand.
TAGCACATCCCTGATATCATCCATGGTAAATCCCTTTTTCAACAGGTTATCCGGTTCCATCAACTGCTTCAGTTTCGCACCATCCAGGACCTTCAGAGCTTCATTGGCTGTGAAGATGTCCTCGCCGCTCTTCTGCATGCGTTTGGCAATATCCGCAGCACGGTTATAACCGATCAGGGGTGAAAGCGCAGTGGTTACTGCCGGACTGGTAAAGAGCCGCCGGGCGGCCACACCGGTATTCACCTCCAGGCCATGGAGCATTTTATCCCGGAGGGTCTGGTTCATGGAGATCATCAACTTCAGGCTTTCAATCATGGCCAGGCCGATTTCGGGCAGATAGGCATTCAGTTCCAGGCATCCCTGTGCACAAAGCGCGGTTATTTTCTGGTCATTGGCATAGATCCGGTGGGCAGAGGTGATCACATACTCAGGAATGACCGGATTGATCTTACCCGGCATAATGGAACTCCCTACCTGTCGTGCGGGCAATACGATCTCCCGGCTGTTTCCGCCACTCGATGCCAGCAGCCGCAGGTCCGAGACCATCTTTTCCAGGTTTACTGCATGGGCTTTCAGAATGGCATGCACTTCCACCCATTTGTCCAGGTTACTGGTGGCATCCGGCAGGTTCTCATGTTGCGTCACAGGCAGGGAGGTGAGTTTCTTGAGCATGGGAACCACCTCCATGATATAAAAACGCGGGATGGATATACCGGTACCGGTGGCGCCACCTCCCAGGTTAACCATTTTGATGCGTTCAAATCCTTTGGAAACTCTCCACCAATCCCGGGAGAGCGCTTCACTATATGTACTGAACAGGTGACCAAAGGTGGACGGAACTGCTTCCTGCATCTGGGTAAAGCCCAGGCGCAGGGCATTCCGGTATTGGGTTTCAAGTTGTTCAACAGCGAAACGGGTCCGGTTGATCGCTTCTTCCAGTTCATTCAGTAACTGCATGGTGGCCACGGTCAGTGCCGTGGGGATCACATCGTTGGTGGATTGAAAAATATTGGCTGTTTCGATGGGATCAATATGGTCATATTCTCCCGGTTCCCTGCCCACTCCCCTGAGGGCAACATTGGTAATAATTTCGTTAATATTCAGGTTAATACTTGTGCCTGCCCCTCCCTGTACGGCAGGCACAATAAAGTGTTCAAAATAGGAACCTGATGAAACCTCGGAAGCAGCTGTTTCCAACACTCCCAGTATTTTGTCATCGGGAATCCTGAGATGCGCGATCATATCGGGATGCTCCTTCACCAGGGCATGCCTCAGTTTTTTTACTGTACGGTAGCAGGCCAGTTTGACAGTCCCGGTGGCCCTGTACCATTCCACCGGGAAAGGGACCTGGTTGGAAAAATTCTCCCGTGCACGATACGAGTGGACACCGAAAAGTGCCTCTGCGGGAATGGAAACCTCTCCAATGATATCTTTTTCAGTACGCATCCGATGAATATGAAATGATCATAAAAATAGGTTAATAAAACAAAAAACCCGCACGATCCGAAGAGTTCTCATGCGGGCTGTGTTTCTGATCCTGCATATTAGTTTTGCGAAAGCCTCAGGATAATCCCACCGGAAAATTCTCCCTGGAAAGGAGTGATCCGGGTGTAGACATTGGTACCGCAGCTGCTTCCGCCCGTCCCGATACCGCATCCGAAACCAAAACCGTCAAATACCATCGGTAACATCATGCTTCCCTGCAACCTGATCCCCAGAAAGTCTGTTAACCATAGCTTCACTCCCGCTCCCACAGTGGCACTGAACTGGGCCTTGGTGTTCAGGACATTTGTTTTCGGATCCCATATGACCATCCCCATTCCAACAGTGGCAAATGGTGCTGCACGTCCAAAGTCCACCTGCTGCAGTCCGCCTACATGGATGTAATTGGAACTGAAAGGTATGGGATCACTGGGCTGACCGATAAAAGCGGGCCAGTATGTACCTTTCGTATCGGAACGCATATAGGAGATCTCAGCAAAGGTGGTGGAAGATAATCCAACGGCAATCTTTCCTCCATAGTTCGGGGCATCCACGATTCTGAAATCACCATCGTAAAGCCTGGCGGTCCCATGCAACTGCCATCCGTAAAATCCGTTTAGCTCAATATCCTGGGCGGAGAGATCCCGGACAGAGATCAGGACGGTAATGATTATAATGACTAAAAAGAGTTTGTTCTGTTTGGGTTTCATAGCTGATTGGAATTGGTACGGGTATATAACGAATGAAATACAAAACAGTTCGAAATGATACCGGTTGAATCTAATGGTCCCCCGCTTTTTCCTCTATAAAGGGGAATGCTGCACCGAACTGAATGGCTGAATTAAGGGCTGGATCACCGGGATTTCCCCTGATCATATCCACAAACCCCATGTTGTACCGCCCGTAAAGAATCACTCCCTTCCCCGCAATGGGTTTGGAGAGCATATAGGAAACATCGATCACCCAGCCAAGATCCACAGGGCTGAGTTCATCCCTGATATCCACTTCAGTAGTAAGAACAGCTTCATTGATGGGGCTGGATTTGTATGTGTCTGCTGCATTTATCAGGAAACTGATCTGGGGGCCGCTGGAGATTCTGAGCTTTTCTGTCAGGTGAAACCTCAGCAGTACCGGTATATCGACATAGATCAGTTTCCGGTCCGTGGAACTCGGATCCACCAGCAGTTCATCCAGGGCGGGATTGCCGGTGGTCAGGATGGGCACATCTTTTACTCCCCGTGGTGCAAGTGGTAAAAACTCGGGTGTCAGGAACAAACGGTCGGTCAGCTTAATATTATTGATCAGTCCGAAATTGGGCCCGGGCCTGTTGTGTCCCTCTTCCACATTGGTAATCATGGAGTAGGTAGCCCCTGCCTTCAGACTGAAATAAAAGTGTTCACTGGCCACTTTCTCTCCGAAGATCAGAACCAGCAGGGCTGCCTGACCCCGTACCACACCGGTTGATAACACCAATAATAGCAAAGATGTGTAAATAATACTTTTCATAGATGAATCGGATTAATCCCCTCGTCGATTAACTATTCGGCAATGTGCGTAAATATATGAAAAATTGAAACTTAATGATGCCAGATGATTTAATAACAATGCTATTTTTGTTTAGATGAAATGGCAGATCTTTATCATTCTAAGCATACCGTTGTTTGTTTTACCTCATCGGTATGCTGCAGCACAATTGTTTGATGAAGAGAACAGTGTCAAGTATGATACCAACTATATTCGCGTATACAGGGATGAGTTGACCACCAGGATCTACCTCTCCAGGAAGCAGAACGGCTATGCGCTATCAGAAAGAGTGCTATCCCCGGGTCTGAAGTACAGAACCAATGACAACCTGATGCTGGGTGTGGGATATACATACAGCTTCCTTACCATTAACCTGGCCCTGAAAATGCCCTTTATCAATACAGATGATGAGATCTATGGATCTTCCAGGTACATAGACCTGACAACCCATACCATGTTCAGGAGCTTCCTGATCGATGCCTATTTCCAATGGAACAAAGGGTATTATCTCTCCAATCCCGTTGACGTTATTCCGGGTTGGGACCCGGAAAGCCCACTGCCCATGAGGGGTGATTTACGCACTAGCCTGGTGGGGATCAATCTGCAGCATTTGTTCAACTCGGAACGCTACTCATACAAGGCTGCTTTTCATCAGAATGAGTTCCAGCGGCGAAGTGCCGGATCACCTATTGCTGGTGTGGAAGCTTACTGGCTACTTGGTATGGCCGATTCGCTGATTGTCCCGCCACTGAGTGGTAAAGTGCAATATTTGAACAGGGAGCCGTTTAATCAGGCGGACCAGCTTAACATCGGGGTGAACGGAGGATATGCCTATACGTTTGTATGGGATGAAAGGTTCTATGCTTCACTTGCCTTCATGGTCGGGCTGTCCGGTGGTTATCATCTGTTACACAGTACTGCAGCGTCCCTCACATACAGCAAAGGTCTTACTGCCGGGATCAACAGCCTGACCCGGATATCCCTGGGCTATAACAGTGCAAAATATTATGTGGGTTTGAGTTTTGTCGGATTCTCAATGAGCACCCTGGTAGGGGATCCGGGTGACTGGATAACCTACAATACCGGTAACATCAGGATCAATGTGGTTAAGCGGTTCCGGCTTAAACGCTCCATCCGGATCCTGCGCCCGGATCTCTGGGTATTTTAACTGAGCACTGCGCATTAAAACGCCTGGTTGAAGTTAAAATAGATCCCGGTGGTTTCGCGCCCAATGCCATAATCGAGGCGCAGGTTCATACGGGGCTGAAGCTCAAACCTGTACCCGACGCCAAAGTTGGGTAACCATCCATTATTATTTTGGGTGAGGTCCTCGCGGTTAAAAATAGTACCAGACCCGATCCAGGCCACTGCGCCATGTTTTCCCAGGCTGCCGTCGCTTTTCAGGAAGGTATGACGGTATTCGGCAAGAAAATAGAACATTCCTTTGTCCCGGAACCTGCCCCACGTATATCCCCTCAAATCAAACGGGGTTCCCAGCATGGACATTTCACCATAAGGCACATTCCCTTTTCCGATCCTTGTCTTCGCCTGCAGGGCTATTGTCATCCCGGGCCGTTTAACAGTCAGGAAGTGCCTGTAATCGACCAGATAGATCTGATAGTTATTGTCACCACCCAGGGCTGTGGTATAGAATGTTGCCCGCAGATCCACATATACTCCGGTCCGGGCATCCACCGGAATATCCCGGGAGTCGTACCGTGCAATCAGGCCCAATCCCGAATTCAGGGGCCTGTCATTGAAATCCCTGTAGTAGGGATCGCTGGCCACACCTTCACTGGCCTCACTTCCTCCGGTATAATTGTAATCCACATTGAGTCCTACAAACAGGTTCTTCTTAACCTGGTAAAGAAACCGGGGATTGATCCACCACCATTTCCTGTTGTAGGCTGTGGTGCTGTCTGATTTGGGTACCGTCATACCGTTCTCATAGCCCACTCCCCAATAGTGGTCCGGCATGTCTTTGTACCAGAAATCACCATAGATCCTCAACTTATCCCCAAACCAGTAAGAGGTAAGTATGGCATTGGCAACAAGGGCACCTGTTGTAGTATACCCCATGGTGAAAGGCAGGGAAGAACGCAGGATCAATGAGTCGCGGGGATTGGTTTTAAAGCTGGTCAGCCCGCCTACAGCTACCATGGCACCCAGTTCGGGTGTATATCCCGGAGCAGCGATTGGACTGATGATAAATTTACCCTGTTCCACCTTTTCAGCTTTTTTCCGGGCTTTCATGACTTTCTTTTGTTCTTTGGACAGCGATTCGGGCTCCTGTGAATACATCTTGCCGGTGAAGAGGACCAGGAAAGAAAAAACAGCAATCATGTATTTCATCATATGGACATTTTTAATGAATCAATTATACGTTTCCAACAATTTGCACTATTAATTGTTTGACAAGGGTGATAATAAATATTCACCCTGTTACCATTTATTTATTACTTAAAAATCTAAATTGAATTTTTTGAGCCGGGTTTCTCCCGGTAAGAGAACAAAGGCTATTCAATTTTGGCCAAATTGACTTAACTCGGCCAC
>JANTFK010000195.1 GCA_024763595.1 Bacteroidales bacterium
CAGAACTATACAATTATTTTTAAATCAGAGTAGGTTAATAAATTGTTAATTAAACCATTAGCTGTACCAATTCAATACTTTGTTTAAAGCAATTCACATTATCCGGTCATTTTTCATCACAAAAATCGGGCAAATAGTCAAATTTATGGCAGAGCAGCACCGGCTGAAAACTCAATTTTTCTCCTGTGATCTCCCAAATAGCGAAAAATGGACATAATCCTGCGGGTTTTCATTGAGGTCGGCAATCAAATTGTCAAGGTCCTCAACCAGTAGTTCAAGCTTTGTATAGAGGCTGTCGGAATAAAAAAGTTTACCGGTATTGCCTTCACCTGAATTAACCTGCTCCATCAAGCGGTTCATTTGATCTGCCAGATCGATTAATCCTTCAGAGAGTCTGCCAAGATCTGCACTGTCAATGGTCTGGCTGATGGAGTTAATATGGCTGGCAATGGATTCAATCTCCTCTTCCTGATCCTGTAACATGGTTGTAAATGATTCCAGGTTATGCAGGCTGCGATAGAGTGACCCTCCCGGTTCAAGGGCGTTTTTCAGATTTGTGGTGATAGAGGAAAGATTCTCCAGCGTCTTTATTCCGGCCTCCGTTGTTATGATGGTATCCAGTTTCTGTGCCACGGTTTCCAGTGAACCTGCCAGTTGGCCGAACTGGTCAATGACAGGATAAACCTGCTCCTGCAAAGTTGCCAACAGATCGGGTTCAACAGCTGAGTCTATGGTGTCGTTGTTCCGGAGCAAGGAACTCCCGCCTGATGGTACGATGCGTATGGCCCGGGTACCCATCAGGTCAGCACTGTAAAGCATGGCGACAGATCCCTCTCCCATGGTATAATCCTTCTCAATGCTTAACCTGACCCGGATGGCCACAGGTTCTTCCGGGTGAAGTGCTATTTCATCCACAAAGCCGATCTTTACTCCTTTTAAAAATACCGGAGCAGATGCTTCCAGTCCCCCTGAGTCTTCATAAAAGGTGTTGAGAGAATAGGTGCTGCTCAGTATGTTCCGGCCCTTTAGATAATTTATGCCCCAGATCACCATAGCCAGGGTGGCAATCCCGATAATTCCTACTTTGGCTTCAATACTGATTTTCATGGTTGTCTGTTGATCTCTTTAAGTGCTTCATTCAGGGGAATCAGTTTGCCATTTTTTGTGGCTACTACAAATGCATCCGGGAAATCGGCTTTAACTTTTTTACAGCGCTCCAGCGCATGATGATAACTTGGTTCGTGGCCTGTCAGGTATTTATACCATCTTCCGTCCTGGGTCACCTGCACATCCCTGTATCCTTCAAATGATGCGGGATCGGTCGGAACCTTGTGCTTTGAGGAAGATATCTGTATGCGGAAAATGATCTGGTCGGGTAAAGCCTGTACTGCCGGTTGGTCTGTTCCGGTAATCTCAGCCTGATCAGGTTCAACCCTGACAACAGCCAGGTTAGTTCTGCGGTCAATCTCTTCCTTGTACTCCCTGAAACCCCTGAAGATGGCAGAGGCGATGATCTCCTGACCATATTTTGAAAGGAGGTATTTCTCTTCTTCAGGGTTGGATATGAAACCGGTTTCCACCAGGACCCCGGGCATGGAGGTCCGGGCCAGCACATAGATACCCTGTTCCCTCACCCCCAGGTCCTTTCTCCCGGCCCGTTCCCTGAACTGGTCCTGTACAAAATCCCCGAACTCGATGCTCTGGTTGAAGTAGGTCTTCTGCATCAGTGTGAACATAATATAGGACTCTGTGGAGCGGGGATCGAATCCCTCATACCTGGTTTCATAATCATCTTCCAGCAGGATCACCGAGTTTTCCCTGACAGCCACGTCAAAGTTTTCATCCGCCCTGTGTTGTCCCAGCACCAGGGTGAGGGCACCATGAACGGAAGATTTGGTATGAGCATTCACGTGAATGGAGATAAAGAGGTCCGCCTCGGCCTTATTGGCAATCTCGGCCCGTTTCCACAGTTCCACATACACATCCTTCTGCCGGGTATATACAACATGCACATCGGGTATATTCTCTTCGATGTACTTTCCCGTCATCAGTGCGATCGAAAGGGCGATGTCCTTTTCCTTTCCCCTTCTGCCGGTGGCTCCCGGGTCCTTTCCCCCATGCCCGGCATCAATGACAACAGTCCTGATACCTTTGGACGGTACATCCCCTCCGTTCTCCGTTCCGGCTTTCAGACCTGTCATACAGGCCAAAAATGTTAATACAAGAAACGTTTGAGATAACCGTTTTATATATATTGGCATTACCTTTGCGTTTAGCACAAAAATATAAGTTTATTCAGATTGCTCTACGACCGGCATAAGATTATTTTCATCATATTACTAACTGTTACGGCCAGCAGCATATTGCACGCTCAACAGGCCGATTCTACTATGGTGCCGGATACACTCTACCGGATGTCCCGTCTGGCCGATACAACCAGACAGGCCGATACGGTACGGATTGACTCTGCTGCGATGGCGGGCTCCTCCGGTAGTGATATTACATCCGAAGTAACTTACACGGCAACCGATTCACTGGTTTTTTCCCTTGACGGAAAAACCGTGGAGCTGTACGGAAAAGCGCGCATTGTCTACGAATCGATTACACTGGAGGCGGACTATATACGGTATGAAATGGATCAGAACCTTGTGATTGCAACAGGACTTCCTGATTCTGCGGGGAATGTTGTAGGTAACCCCGTATTTAAAGATCCGAATAATTCATTCGAATCGAAAAAACTGAGGTACAATTTTAAGACACAGAAAGGTTATATTGAAGAGGTGATTACAGAGCAGGAGGGAGGGTATTTGCATGCCGAACAGACAAAAAAACAATCCAACGGGCACGTACACCTTAAAAATGGAAAGTACACCACCTGCGATCTGGAACACCCCCATTTCTATATAGCCATTACCAAAGGGATCAGCATGCCGGGGGACAAAATTATATCGGGACCCGCCTACCTTGTACTGGCCGATGTACCTTTACCCATCGGGCTTCCCTTTGGTTTCTTTCCCAATTCTAAAACCAAATCCTCGGGGATACTGATCCCCAAATACGGGGAGGAACAGCGGCGTGGCTTCTATTTAAGAGAGGGGGGCTACTATTTTGCCATGAACGATTACATGGACCTGAAGGTTACAGGGGATATCTATACCAACGGGACCTGGGGGTTGCGTGTAGGAAGCAATTACAAGGTGAATTACCGTTTTGCGGGTAATTTGAGTGTCAAATACTTTAAGAATGTTACCGGATACAAGAACATTGAAGGATTGTTCAGTGAGAGCAGGGACTATTCCATTGGCTGGAGTCACAGCCAGGATGCCCGGGCCAATCCCAACAGCTCATTCAGGGCCAGTGTGAACCTCTCCAGTTCCTCTTATGACCAGAACCATACACGGAACATCAACAGTGTGATGACCAATACCAAACAGTCCAGTATCTCTTACACAAAGTCATGGCCCAACAGCCCCTTCAACCTGAGTGCCTCGCTGAATCACTCCCAGAACTCCAAAACAAAAGGGGTGAACCTGACGATGCCCAAAATTTCCTTCAATATGACCCGGATCAATCCGTTTAAAAGAAAATCGGGTACGGGGCCAAAACGATGGTATGAAGAGATCCAGCTGAGCTATTCCAGTATATTGGAAAACAGAATAAAAACAACGGATTCGCTGCTGTTCACCAGCGATGTTTTCAATGACATGCAGAACGGTTATAAACATACCATACCACTCAGCCTGAATATCAAACCGTTCCGGAAAACACCAATGCTTCAGAGTTTTGCCATTACACCGTCCATGAACTACCGTGGCATGTTCTATTCAAAGCAGGTCCATAAATATGTGACCTACCAGGAGGTGCAGGATGACCAGGGGAACGTAAAGTTCAATCCCATTGTGAATGATACGCTGATCAATAAGTTCTCCTATGCCCATTCGCTCTTTCCGAGTATCGGTTCTGGCGTAGCCCCCAAAATATATGGCATGTACCAGTTTACGGGAGATGGAAGGCTGGAGGCCATCCGGCATGTGATGACACCCTCGGCCAGTTTTTCCTATGTACCGGATATGTCATCTTATCAACCAAATTACTACAGGGAGGTGGTAGATACGGTCAATGGAGACGCGGTGCTGGAGGAGTATTCCATTTATGAGGGCCAGCTCTATGGCACCCCAACGGTTAATGGGGCTTCGGGGTCACTCAATTTCTCATTGCGGAACAACCTGGAAGCAAAAGTGAGGTCCAAAGTGGACACCATAGATGAAGTGGAAAAGGTAAAACTGATTGATAACCTGAGCTTCAGTACCAGCCTGAACCTGTTCCATACCGACACACTCACCCCTGCATGGAGACCAGTAAGCTTTAACGGAAATGCCCGCGTATTCAAGAATAAACTGAACCTTTCCTTCCGGGGTACCATGGACCCCTTTGGATATGATTCGCTGCGTACGCGTACACGGGAAACCTACTTTTCTCAAACCGGTAACCCTGTGCGGCTGACCAGTGCCAGTATATCGGCAGGTTTTTCTTTAAAATCCAAACAGAACCAGGGGCAGGATAAATCCGGCCAGGCGAACCAGGACAGGCAGTCCCAATTGAACAATCCCGACATGGCAAGAGAGAATCCCCTGGAGAATTATGATCCGAATATGGAGGAGTATTACGGAGAGTATGTGGATTTTGATATTCCCTGGTCGTTACGGGTCGATTACAATTTCAGCTATAACAAACCGAAGGATGAATCCAAAATTGTCCAGACGGTAAGGGCTTCGGGTGACTTCAGCCTGACGCCCAACTGGAAAATCGGGTTCAATACGGGATATGATCTTGACAGGAAGCAGTTTACAACTACCAATCTGAGTATATACAGGGATCTGCATTGCTGGGAGATGAGAATATCGGTGGTGCCTTTCGGAAACTACCGCTCCTACAACTTCCAGATCAATGCCAAATCCTCGATTCTATCCGATTTGAAATACAATAAAAGAAAAGCCTGGCAGGATAATTTCTAAAACAACCAATATGAAAAGGATCATACAAACCGGCAGGGCACCTTCAGCCGTCGGACCCTATTCCCAGGGAGTGGAATCCGGCGGTACGCTTTATATATCGGGTCAGGTAGCACTGGACCCGGCCACCGGCAAGCTGGTACCGGGAGGGATCAGTGAACAGACAGAACGGGTAATGCACAATATCGAAGCGATCCTTAAAGAGGCCGGCTATGATTTCAGGGACGTGGTTAAATCCACCTGCCTGCTCGCTGATATGTCAGACTTCGGTGTCATGAATGAGATATACGGTTCATATTACCCGGAGGATCAGCCGGCGAGGGTTACTTTTGCCGTCAAAGAGCTGCCTCTGGGCGCGCTCATAGAGGTCGAGACCATTGCCGTAAAATCCTGAAAACAGGGAAGGCTTTCTAAAAGAACCGCTTTGAAAGTTATACCTGTGAGGAACCTGCATTTATTTGCATAGGAAAGATATTAAGGGACAAGTGGGAATAACGAAAAAGAGGCCGCACCTTTTGATACAGCCTCTTTCTAAATATTGATGGTATATCCCGCTATTCAGAGATAATTTCAAAGGGAATATCCACCTGCACCTCTTTGTGCAATTTGACAGTAGCAGAATAGTTGCCAATCTCCTTGATGAGATCATCCTTGATGGAAATCTGTTTTCTCTCCACTTCAAATCCCTTCGATACAAGCGCTTCTGCTATCTGGATGGTATTTACCGATCCAAAGATCTTGCCTTTTGTGCTTGTTTTGGCACCGATGGTGAGGGATACTTTTTTCAGCTCCTCGGCCATCTGCAGGGCTGCATTTTTAAGTTGCTCCTCTTTGTGTGCCCGCTGCCGCATGATTTCGCTGTGAACTTTCCTTGCCTGGGCTGTGGCATTGATAGCGTAACCCTTCGGTATCAAATAGTTCCTGGCATAACCATCCTTCACGGCAACAATGTCATCTTTGTGCCCCAGGTTGGGTATATCCTGTTTTAATATTATATTCATTTCAAGTCCCTCCTAATTACTTTAACATATCGGTTACATAGGGTAACAGTGCCAGGTGTCTTGCACGCTTGATGGCAACTGCAATTTTCCGCTGGTACTTCAGCGAGGTACCGGTCAGGCGCCTGGGAAGAATCTTTCCCTGCTCGTTCAGGAATTTTTTCAGGAACTCTGGGTCTTTGTAATCAATATATTTGATCCGGTTCTTTCTGAACCGGCAGTATTTTTTCTTCTTTATCTCTACCGTTGGCGGAGTGAGATATCTGATTTCCGAACTGTTTTGTGCCATTATTCGTCCTCCTGTTTTTGTTCTGCCGACATTTTAGCTCTCTTTTTCTCAGCATACATTACCGCATATTTCTCCATTTTCATGGTAAGGAAACGGATGATCCGTTCATCCCTGCGATACTCCAGTTCGAGTTTGGCAATTAATTCCGGTTCGGCCCTGAACTCGATCAGGTGATAAAAGCCGGTGGATTTTTTCTGAATCGGATAGGCCAGTTTTTTCAGGCCCCAATCCTCTTCATAGACGATTTCA
>JANTFK010000196.1 GCA_024763595.1 Bacteroidales bacterium
AACTGTATAGATGGTAAAAAATGCATGAAACCCGATGAACCCAATGAGGGCCCCTCCAAAGAGGGGAAACAGTACCGGTAATATGCTTCCTGCACCGGCAATGGCGGTATAGAGACTCCGGTTCTGGATACTGCTGATCTCGAGCAGTACCCCGCTCTGGATAATCTGATAGAGGCTGAGGAAAATACCGCCTGCAAAAAAACTTATGAAATAAGCCATTGTCTTCCCGGGAAAGAACCAGGCGATGGCAATGAAGAGAATACCCACCACTACCATTGACTGCATCATGTAATGATATCTCACCTTTTTTGCACGGTAATACAACCACATGCCGGCCAGGATCAGACCAACAGTTTTAGCGATCAGCAGGTTGCCAATAAACTCGCTGCTCAGTTCCCTGAAATCCCTGGCATAAAGCAGGACAAAGGGCAGGATACCATATCCCAGGCCCAGGGTATTGATGCTCACAAGGAAATATTGCAAACGTTTATTGCGCTTCAGTTCCGTAAAAACATCGCTGAAGGATTGCTTTACCGGTGTGAAATCTTCGGGTATAAACTCCTTGAGCACCCAGAATCCCATGCTGGCAAGAAACAGGAATCCGGCTGCATAGAAAAATACATGGGTGTAATTGTCCGGATAGTGATGCCGGCTGAGTACTTCCCTGACAAAAAATGCGGAACCGAAAATACCTGCGCTTGAAATGATCTGCCTGAGAGAAAAAAAGTGTTTGCGCCGGGTTTCCCTGATCGATTTGCCCAGGATATCGGTATAGGGTATATTGGCAAAGGCTCCGCTCACGGAAAAGAGCGTGATAATAATGAATATCAGTGTAATGAGTGTAGATTGTGACAGGGATTGTAAGCCGAGAAACAGGAAAGCAATTCCCGCCAGAGAAAGAATACGCACATTGATCCCCGCCAGCAGGAAGGGTTTCTTTCTCCTTGATCCAGATACTACGGGTGCAAAAAAGAGCTGAGACATGCTGGCACCCCCGATCATAATGGCTGTCAGTACACCTACATGGAGCCTTGTCCCACCTGCATTAATCAGCATGGACGGGATAACGGTATCCACATCCATGAAGTTCCTGGCTATTGCCAGCAGGGTGGCATGCCAGATAAAGGCATAAAAATTACTGCGTGATATGGCTTTGCTGACGCTTTGCATCCGGTACAGGAAAGACTGCAAAATTAATTTATTTAATTTTAAACCAGAATTAGAGATACATATAATAGCATGATGATTTACAGATTCAGGCAAAGGAGATGCACCCTGGCACTTTTGATTTTCCTGATCCTCTCCGTTAGCTGCGGAAAAGAGGGGGAAAAACCTGATTACAGGCAGGAAATGCGTGATTTTGTCATTGGTATCAGTGCATACGCCAGGACCATGGAACCGGATTTTGTGGTCATCCCGCAGAATGGTATTGAACTGGTTACCGTATCAGGTGATGCAACAGGACAACCTGTTACAACCTACCTGGATGCCATTGACGGAAACGGGCAGGAAGATCTGTTTTATGGTTATAAAAAAGATGACCAGTCAACCCCGGAAAATGATAACGCATATTTAAGGGCGTTGTTAAATGTATCCAAACAGGCAGGCAACCAGATCCTGGTCACAGATTATTGCTCCACCCCTGCTAAAATGGATGACTCCTATACCCGGAACAGTGCCGGTGGCTACATCTCTTTTGCGGCCGACCACAGGGAACTGGACAATATCCCCGCCTACCCGTGTCCTGCTTTCTCGGAAAACAACAGGCAGATCGGGGCATTAGCTGAAGCTCAGAACTTTTTATACCTGATTAATCCAGGAAATTTTGCTACAAAAACAGCATTTATCGAGGCTGTGGCCGCAACCAACTATGATCTGCTGATTATGGATCTCTTCTTTGCAGATGGTATCACTTTTACAAGATCAGAGACCGACCGGCTGCGGCAGAAAGAAAACGGAGGGAAACGATTGGTCATAGCCTACATGTCCATCGGGGAAGCAGAAGATTACAGGTATTACTGGGACAACCACTGGAATACGCAAAAACCGGCATGGCTCGATGCTGAAAATCCCGACTGGGCCGGTAACTATAAAGTGAAGTACTGGGATGAAGCATGGCAGCAGATCATCTTTGGCAATGACAATTCATACCTGAAAAAAATCGTGGATGCCGGATTTGATGGTGTCTACCTGGATATTATCGATGCATTTGAATATTTCGAATAACAGCCATTTGCTACAAATATTGCAGATGGTTCAACCAGCAGAGATCCCATGACAGAAAAAGAAAAAATGCTTTCGGGCCGGTTATTCAATGCCGGCGATCCGCTCCTGGTCTCAGAACTACACAGGGCCAGATTGTTATTTCAGGAGATCAATCAATTAAATGAAGAGCATAAAGAGAGGCGAAATGAGCTGTTTTATGAACTGTTTGGCGAAGCAGGAGATAATCTGGTGATAGAACCACCCTTCTATTGTGACTTTGGGTATAATATTCATCTGGGTCACCAGGTCTATATCAATTTCAATTGTTGTATCCTGGATGTAAGGGAAGTCACCATTGGGAATAATGCCTTTCTGGGGCCCAATGTACAGATCTATGCAGCCACTCATCCTTTGGACGCAAAAACAAGAGCCAAACAACTTGAATATGCCAAACCTGTCACGATTGGAGATGATGTATGGATCGGAGGAGGTGCCATTATCTGTCCGGGCATAACCATTGGAAACGGAGTAGTGGTTGGCGCAGGTGCGGTGGTTACAAAAGATGTGCCGGATCATGTAGTGGTAGCAGGAAATCCGGCCAGGATACTAAAGAAAATTAATTAAACCGGTCAGGTACAGGTTGATCTTGCGTTCCGGATATAGGGCACAATAATATCATTCATCCGGTCGCTGGTACCATCATAGGTAAGGGTGACGATAGGTACATCTGTCATCTTACGGATCTGCTGTGTCATGGCTTCCGTGACCAGGGCCGGACAGCAGTAAGATGGATTTGTCTGAACAAACAGTGCCACCTCCGGATAGTTTTCAATGATATAGAAAATCTTCAGGATGTTATCATAGGACTCACCTGAATGAAGCAGGCTTATGTTGAAATCTTTCAGGTGTTTCTCCAGTTCTCCGGGCCTGATGGTGGGTGCTGGGCCCAGATATTTGCTGAAAGGCCTGTAATACCGGTCGTCCATAAATTTTAGTACATGCAGCATGATCCTGTTCAGACTGGTCTCCACATGTTCTCCGCGCTGGCCGGCACGCCTGAATACATTCTCCACAATGATCTTGAAATAATCGTGATAAGGCGTTACCAGGGCTTCGCCCCCGGCCGCTTCAATGGCACCGATCAGCTCCTGGTTCATGATATCATTATCCCTTACATAGAGGTCCCCGAAAATGGCCACAAGCGGTTTCCTCCGTGTCTTATCATACCGGATTGTACCGACCAGGTCCAGCCCCTCTTTGATTGCACTGTCAATGGATTGTTTCCCTGACAGGGCCCTGATCAGTATCTGCTGCACTTTTTTTATTACTTCATCGGTCTGTCCGGCAATCATTTCGTAGGGTCGGATACGGCAGGCGATTTTGCGAAACAACCCTCCCAGCATATAGGCAAAATAAGCATAATAGGTCACCCCCATGGGCATCTCACGGTGGGTCATTTCGCCCGAATAGACGCCGGCCTTTTCCATGCCGTCTCCTTGGTTCTCCAGGATCCGTTTAATATAGTAGGGATATTGCCTCAGGTTGCATGTTATCCTGCCTTCCATCATCCAGAGTATGGAATTTGAAGGGTCCAGCTTATACTTCCTCATATAGTCCATATAATCCTGGGCTATAATACTGATGGGAAGACACTGCCCCGTATTATGTACCATGCTTTTCCTGATGCTGAGCTCGCTGGTTTCCAGCAGCCTGGCATCAATACCGGCTCTTCTCAGATTGGCCACTACCAGCGGGCTCACAAACATATCCCAGTTGGGCATCATCAGCGTTTTGCCATCCAGCGATGTCTCCACGTGCGGAAGCAGTGATGCGAGGTCCGGATCTGTAAGTGCATCTGTTGCCCGGGCATGGTTGCGGAAAGAGCGCAGGGCAGCTTCAATGCGGGTTTCATACCCTGTATTGGAATCATGTTCATCAATCTGGATGATCAGGTAGGGCTTCCCGTAGAGGTGCATGATCTGTTTGAAATACTCCAGAATAAAAGAATCCGGAGCACACTTAAATGCGGTGATCATTACCGGATAGAGGTTCCTGGTTCTTCCGACCTCATCAGTGGCCCTGAGAATATTGGCAGCAAAATGCCAGGGGATCTTTTTTAACAGATTGTTCAGTGCCGCATCCCGCCCGGGATCCACCTGCAGCATATCCTGGTAGAAAGCATTTACCTTTTTCCTTGTGAACAGGTCCGGAATTCCTTTATTAAGCACATCCGACAGGACCACATAGGGTCTTCCCAGCAAAACGACAGCGATCTCCCCATGCTGTTTAAACCTGCTTTGAAACAGATCCTGCAGCTGCTGTTTAATCCGGATGTCACCGGCTTCCGCCTTTTTCATGGCCACCTGGATGTCTGCAACAGAGAGATGGCTGAATCCCATTTTTCTGACACTTTTCAGGAGGATCTTCGCATTGTGTTCCTCATTTTTATGAAAATTGAGCATGGGACTGATGAGCTTCTCCTTCATATGTGCACCCTGTAAAAATGCAAGTGAAGCACTGAACTGTGAATAATAACAGAGATTCTCCTCCATTCCCTCCGGTTTCACCCTCGATTCAAGATGGACAGGCATAAAAATATAATCGCAGTTCTCCGACAGGTAAGCCACATGCCCGTACATGGAATCGATGGGTGCACAGAACTCGGCACCCGCCATCTTCTTCCCGGTTTTCAGGGAGTCTTTATAGCCTTTGCTTGATCGGATATCAATACCCAGTGCCTTAAAAAAGGTTTGCCAGTACGGCAGGTCCTCCACCAGATGTAATGCCGCCGGTATGCCGATACACGGCTTTGCCCGTGGTTTGCCCGGTCGTATGGGGCTAAATGCCGGAACCAGCTTTCTGCGTTCCCTGAGCAATTCAAAGCCCACTGATCCTTTACTCACAAACTTTTTTGTCTCGTAATCCCTTCCGCACAGAAATCCATATGCCTGCTTCTCCCCGTTGATAGCAGCCACACTGATCGTGCACCGGTTCAGGCACAGTTCACATGTCTCTGTTTCAATGGGAATGGCTTTTCTGTACAGGTCGAGTCCCCTGAAACTTGTTTTTCCGGTATGTTCTTCCTTCAGAAGGAGTGCTGTTCCCAGGGCACCTGTCAGGTGACAGAGGGATGATACATACACAGGTTTTTTCAATCGTTGTTCAAAAGCTGCCACCAGGGCCCTGTTCCTGGCTGTGGCTCCCTGGAAACAGATATGGTCCCCGATATGGGCTTCGCTGGCCACTTTTTTCAGATAATTTTCCCGCACCGAATGGATCACGGTGGCCAGTACCTCCTCCACACTATATCCGTTACTCAGAAGCTGATTGATATCCCGCTCCATGAAAACGGTGCACCGGTCGCTGGCCAGGGGAGCAGGCCTTCCCATGGCCATCCGTTCATAATCTTTCAGTTCCACACCCAGCCTGCCCGCCAGTTCCTCAATAAAGCTTCCCGTTCCTGCAGCACAAACCGTATTCATGTGTGAAAAAGTGACCACTCCCTCCTTCATCTGTGTAAACTTCGCATCCTGTCCGCCGATCTCAATGATGGTGTCCGTAAGTGGATTGAGCTCAAAAGCAGCCCGTGCATGGGCTGTGATCTCATCCACATCCTGGTCCGCCCTTACTATACTTCCGATAAACTTCCGCCCCGAACCCGTTGTTCCACACGCTTCAATGGCCATGTTCACTTCATTTTCCGAAGCCATGTGAACCATGGCCTCAAAAAGTGCCTGTACTGCCCTGAGTGGCTGTCCGGAAGTATAGGTGTAAAAACCGGCATAAGGCTCTCCCCTTGTATTGAGAAGGAGTGCCTTGGTGCTTGTGGATCCAATATCAATACCGAGGAAAAAACGTTCCGGTCCCGATGGGGAGACCCTGTATCGGTCCACCTGCACACCCACCATATGATCGGCTGTCACCGGGTCATAAGTATATTGTATCTCAATCTCAATGTCGCGGGTAACACCACGCCCGGTTTCCAGGGGCTTGTAATAATATGAACGTTCACCCTGTTCTTCCAGTAAACCTTCCGGATCGACCGGCCGGAGATCTTTTTGACCTTTCAAATCCTTGAATAACAAGCTGGCTGCCCCGATGGCAGGCAGGTGATGAGACAATTCGTGGCTCCCTATCTCTTTTCCTATAATCCTGGACAGGTTATCAACTACCGACCTGTTCCTGGCAACCCCGCCAGAGATGATAACAGGTGATTCCGGTAATGTCTTATGAAAGAGTGTATCGGCAATATTATCAGCCAGTCCCTTGCACAGGCTTGCACATATGGCCTTCAGACCATATCCCTGTTGCTG
>JANTFK010000197.1 GCA_024763595.1 Bacteroidales bacterium
AAACCATGCTTTTCATCCCACCGGTGATTTACAAGGAATTGCATGGACCATTCCAGGCGTCCTGCTACGGATTTGTCTCCAACTTTTTCCTGGAGAAAACCGGAGTCGCCCGTTTTCTTTACATACTTATACACGGCCTGTACAAGTGAAGATTCCTGGTCGGTTTCAACTGTATTTTTATGTCCGCAATAGTCAGGTTCGAGGTCATTGTATATGTACTGGTACCCATCTTCAGTCTGAGCCGCCTTCTCTTTCGGAATAAACCCGTCGATGATGTTCCCGTCATCACCCTGTAACCTGAAGAACACCAGCAGGTTCTCCTTCAGGGTCTCTTTCGGATACACTTCAGCTGAGAGCTCTATAAACGTGTTGTAGTCCCTGATCCAGACTTCACCATATCCCTCGCCTGCATTAAAGCCTGTTTTGACCACTTCCAGCGCTTTTCCCTTTACAAAGGCAAAATCCGCATTAGCGTTGATCTTATCTGCCAGTTCCCTGTCAGCACTCCTGCAGGCAGGAGTGGAACAGGCTGCTATCAGAGCCAGCATGCCCGGCCAGAAGATACTTTTCATCATTGCTTCTTTGTTTTCGTCAGATCCAGCACCACGCTGACCATGGACTTGACTCCTGTCCTGATCGTTGTTTTGGGATCGGGTGCAAAGAGCGGGGAATGCAGGGGTGGCAGCCGGGTACCCTTTTCAAGATGATCCTGCATGGTTGCCTCACTTACTGAACCCAGCCACATCAGGCAGATGGGTACCTTTTCTTCAGTGAATCCATACTGTCCAAAGTCTTCACCAGCCATGACCGGGTCGACCCGGACCACATTCTCTTTTCCAAGCGTGTTGTTGAGTACTTCAACCCAGCGATTGGTCAGATCAGTATCATTGATCAGCGGAGGGGTGTAACCTTCCTCAACGATCACCTCAGGATACTTTTCTTCAGGAAGTCCGGCAGAAATGGCAATGCCCCTGGAAATCCTTCTAAGCCCCTGGATGGTTTGCTCTCTTACGGCTTCTGAATAGGATCGCAGGGTCAGGAGCAACGTTACCTCATCGGGTATGATATTATGCTTGAATCCTCCATGAATAGCTCCGACTGTCACAACGGACGGCTCCAGGGGAGAAATTTCACGACTCACCAGTGTTTGGATCGCCAGGATGATCCTTGCTGATAATACGACCGGATCAATGGTCTCATGCGGATAGGCTCCGTGGCCACCCTTCCCTTTGACTGTCATATTCACACTGGTTACACTGGCCATGGCCGGGCCGGGACAGTATCCGATTTTTCCTGTTTCCAATTCCGGTGAAACATGATAGGCCAGCGCGTAATCGGGAGTACCGAATCTGGCATAGAGGCCTTCTTCCAGCATGCTTCTGGCTCCGGTACCGGTCTCTTCGGCTGGCTGGGCAATCATTATCACGGTGCCCCGCCACTGGTCTTTAAGGGCTGCCAGTGTATATGCCGTCCCGGTAAAAACAGTCATATGCATGTCGTGCCCGCAGGCATGCATCACATCAACTTCATTCCCGTTCAATATGGCTTTTTGCCGGCTTGCAAAGGTCAAGCCTGTCTTCTCTTTTATCGGTAGTGCATCCATATCGGTCCGGATCAGGATCACGGGGCCTTCACCATTCTCCATCACGCCAACAACACCAAAACCACCGAAATGCTCAGTTACTGCAAATCCTGCCTTTTCAAGCTCGGCAGCTATTTTCCCGGAGGTAATTTTCTCCCGGGTGGATAGTTCGGGCCACTGGTGCAGGTCCCGGTAGAATGTCTCCAGGTAGGTGTATTTCTGATCAATCAACTGGTCAATTCCTGTTTGCTGGCCGGATAATGTTATGTATGTCAATAAGAGAAGTACCGGTGCAATAAGATTTTTCATACCTGGATATGGATTAATGTGATCCTAAAAGTACAATAAAAGTAAAAAAATGCAGGAAATACCCGGCTAACCATCAGATTTGGTTATTTTTAATATTTCAGATTGTTTGTTGGTATTGAGATAATTGTGTACACAGTAATACAATCTGTTTATCATCTTGATAAACATAAAATATGAACTAAAATGAGAAACGCACCTGCTTTTTTAATGACGCTATGGATGAGTATTACTTTGCTCAGTTGCGGAGGTAACGGATACGAGATCTATGTTTCACCCGATGGGAACGATAGCGCCCGTGGTAAATTATCAACCCCGGTGGCCACTTTACAGCATGCTGCAGAGCTGGCCAGGGAGCATACCGGCAGGGAACCGGTAACGGTTTATCTGACAGGAGGATATTTTCGTTTAACTGAGCCCCTTCAGCTGGATATGAAGGATGGAGGGACGGCAGATGCTCCTGTTCTATGGAAGGCACTCCCCGGTGAAACCCCGGTCATCAGCGGAGGTATACCTGTGGGAGACTGGAAGCAGGAAGATGACGGAAGCTGGTCCGCAACACTGCCCCCGGACTTTGATGGTGAGTTCAGATCCTTTTATGTCAATGGTCAGCGTGCCACCAGGGCCCGGTTCCCGGATAATGATTATTTGAGGATTGCAAAGGCCGGAGCAGATAACAGAACCGGTTTCTTCTTCAATAATGATGACTTCCCCAAGGTAAGCGGGGTGGAGAGGCTTGAATTAATTCTTTTACATGACTGGTCAGTTACCCGCATCGGAGTCGAGTCAATTGACTGGGAAAGCAATTATCTCCGGGCCGTGGATTCCATCGGCGCGCGGCTCTCCTTTTTTGGCATAACAGGCTGGGAGCCAGATCCACGCTATTATCTTGAGAATGCACGGGAATTTTGTGACCGGCCGGGAGAATGGTATTGTGACTTTCCTGAACGGAAAATATATTATTATCCCTTACCCGGTCAGAAAACAGATGAGACCGAAGGAGTTATTCCGGTTGCTTCAAAGCTGGTTACGATTGCAGGAAGTAAGGATAAGCATGTCGGATTTATCAGTTTCGAGGGAATTTCATTTGAACATACTGCATGGAAATTACCTGAAAAAGGATATTGCGGGGTCCAGGCTACCATGTTTGATAACCGTGCGGATGTCCGTTATGTCGAGGCCAGGAGCAAGGTGCCTGCCGCCATCGAACTGGATCTGGCGGAAAGTTGCGGGTTTACGGATTGCACCATTCGTCATACGGGTGGCTCAGGCATCTGGATTCGCGAAAACTGCTCGGACTGTAACATAGATGCATGTCATATATATGATATCTCCGGGAATGGCATCAATATCGGGGAGGGCAGGGATCGCCTTGTAAACGGAACTCCCTGGTGGAAATCGGCGCCGGAAGAAGTTTCCATAAATAATAAAGTAACACACTCTCTCGTAGAGAATTGCGGAGTTCAGTTTTATGGTGCTGTGGGAATCTGGTGCGGCCTGGTAGCCAATACGGTGATGGACCACAGTGAGATCAGGAACCTGCCCTATACCGGTATTTCTGTCGGCTGGATGTGGAACCCGGAACCAACCCCCTGCAGGGAGAACACCATTCATGCCTGCCATATCCATCATATCATGAAGATCCTGAGTGACGGAGGCGGGATATATTCACTGGGACTGCAACCCGGGAGCCGCATTACGGATAACCTGATTCATGACGTTACGATCAATGCGGGCAGGGCCGAGAGCAATGGCATGTTCCTGGATGAGGGGACCAGGGAGTTGCTTATTGAAAATAACATTGTCTATAACACAGCCCGGTCACCTTTAAGATTTCATCGCGGATACTACCCCAATGTGGTGCGTAATAATGTGCTGGTCTGTGGTGATGACATTCCGCCCATACGGTACAACCGCACCAATGAAGCCGATATCCAAAAATCAGGAAATACCATACTGGAAAAATCTTCGGAAACCGACATGCAAAAACTGGAAGAGTTGATCAAAGAATGGTTTGCAGCTAACAATTAAGCATCGTTTTTGGCGATAGCCAAATATGTGTTTTGTGTTGAACTAAACCGGATTCACCTTATATACTGTGGAATCAATTTTTGGAATATCTTTCTTACGGGCTCTTTGACGTACTGAAATTGATAAAAGGTCTGAAGCAGAACACCGGTAAATATTTTTCTGGGTGGCAGAGGGGGCTGTTTATGAAGAAAATGGGTTGTTTTTCAGTTGTACTGAGCATACCTCTTCCACGACCATTATATGGAGTAGCGAAGATGGATAATATGTGCATTGGATTTAACATAAGACGGAGCAAGCGGGTGCCCTTATAGGTCTGTGAAAGCAATCAGGAATGATTCTTATGATCTGCATCAGATGTCCGCATTTCTTGCAGCATTGAACCTCTATTCCCATTCGATCTTGAGCCATTGCCTGCCATGTGATCTTGATGTATTCCGATCTGGGAGGCAAAAAGAAGTATTCTCTTAATGCGACAAGGGCTTGTGTTTTGGCAGCCGAAGAGAGGAACCCGTAGTGACGGATCCGGGTAAAACCCGGGGGAAGGATATGAAGGCTGAAGCGTTTGAGGAACTCGGTTCCATGGATCGTTGTAATGATTTGCCTGTAATCCTGATGATAATCACGCCATGAGAATGTAACCCGATTGTTATCCACCTGAAGGATGCGGTTATTGGAGATGGCCACCCTGTGGGTGTAGCGACCCAGGTATGAGAGTACCTGTTTGGGTCCGGCAAAGGGAGGCTTGGCATAGAGGACCCACTCTTTTTCAAAAAGGGAGTTCAACATCCCCGGATCCGTTTTGATCTGTTCTGCTCGCACATAATCTCTCAATGCTTCAACCATTTTTGCTCTGAACACACTACTGAGTTGATCAACAGGGAAGAGGAACGAACCATCTCCTTTGGATGGTTTCCACTTATTGTTACGGGTGATCCCTCCGGCAGGGACTACCAGGTGCAGGTGGGGATGATATTGGAGGTTTTGTCCCCATGTATGCAAAATAGCGGTATAACCTATGCGGGCATCCAGGAATTCTGGGTTTGCGGCAAAGCCACTCATTGACTGATTGACCATTCGGAACAGGATATTGTAACAGTCCACCTGGTGATGCAGGAACAGGGGGTTCAGTTTATCGGGTATGGTAAAGACCATGTGAAGATAATTTACTGGGAGCAGATCGGCTTCCCGTTCGGCGAGCCATCTTTCACGGTCAATGTTTCCACATTTTGGACAGTGGCGGTTCCGGCAACTGTTATAGACGATCTGTTCATGGCCGCAGTGTTCGCAATGTTCTACCCTTCCACCCATGGTTTCCGTGCGGCATATCTGCAGCGCATGAAGTGTGCGCAGAAAATGATTGGGAAGCGGGTGTTGCCGGTTCAGTTCAGGAAGGAAGTTTTGTATGACAGTTGCGATCTCGGCCTTGAGGGCCTCCATCAGGACAAATGTGTTAGATAGAGCTTGTCAAGCATGCCAAAGAATGCCTGTTCCGGTATCCTGGCCAGATGGAGATACACCTCGGTGTTTTTAATATCGGCATGTCCCAGCAGATGCTTTACCCCATAAATACTTTGACCCGCCTCAAGCTGATGTGTGGCATAAGTATGACGAAGCGAATGAACACAGGCCTGCTTATGGATACCTGCGGTTTTCATGGCTTCCTTCATAATCCCCCGGATACGGGTATGGCTTAAAGGAACTCCTTTATGCTGGTTGCTGCGCTCAAACAGGAACTTCCGTGGTTTGTCTATCTTCAGGTAGTTGCGTACACCCCTGGCAATATGAGAAGAGAAGGGAACATAACGATCCTTTTTGTTTTTCGACTGACGCACAAACAACTGCAGCCTGTCCAGGTTCACATCCTCGATCAACAACGAAGCAGCCTCACTGATACGCAGCCCGGTATCATAGATAATCCCCAGCAACAACCGGTCACGCAACTGCCCGGGAGCTTTTAATAACCGCCTGATCTCCTCTGTGGAAAAGATTATCGGTAGCGTTTGAGGACGCTGAATACTCGGCAATGTGATGTGCAGATGATCACACTCATTCAGCTTGTAGAGCTTCCGCAACCCATAAACAAGATGCTTAAACGAACTTTGAGAGTCCGTATCCCGGTTGACAATGAAATAAAGATAGTTCTCAATCTCATCCGGCTCCATCTCCAGGGGTGTTTTTCCGCAATGAAGGGTCATCTTGGCCATCTGGCGCAGGTAGTTCTCGTGGGTGGATCTGGATCTTCCATCAATCACCAGGCGCTGCATAAAATGCACAGCCATTTTTTCAAAGCCTGTAACCTTTCGGCACGCTTCATCATAATAGGTCTTACTCATAACAGAATCATTTAAAGGGTTAAATAATTCATATTACGTAATTCCTTATTTTTGATGAAGCTGCCGATTTGAAATCGCTATAGCTGCCGACCGGAAGGGAGGTTTAGTTCAATATACTTATATTTTTATCTTATGCTGCTAATGGCAGTAGAATATTATGTTACTTAAAAATCTAAATTGAATTTTTTGAGCCGGGTTTCTCCCGGTAAGAGAACAAAGGCTATTCAATTTTGGCCAAATTGACTTAACTCGGCCAC
>JANTFK010000198.1 GCA_024763595.1 Bacteroidales bacterium
TATAACAAATGTGAATGAGGTAGTGTATAATCCTACTTATGAACAGCTTTACAAAGAGGAGCTGGATCCCTCCCTTGAGGGGTTTGAAGTGGGGGTGGAGAGTGAATTCGGTGCAGTTAAGGTGGATACCGGTATTTTTACGGGCCGCTCACCCAAGGATAAATACGTTGTACTGGACGACACTACCCGTGATACGGTCTGGTGGCGATCGGAAAAGGTAAAAACATCAGATAATAAACCCATTACCAGGGAGATCTGGGACCATGGATATGACCTGGCTTCCAAACAGCTGTCAGGGAAGCGGTTGTTTGTGATGGATGGATTTTGTGGAGCCAATGAAGATTCCAGGCTGAAGGTTCGCTTTGTCATGGAGGTTGCCTGGCAGGCTCATTTTGTTAAGAATATGTTTATCAGGCCCACAGCGGAGGAGTTGGAGGATTTTGACCCCGATTTTGTGGTCCTGAATGCGGCCAAGACCACCAACCCGGAGTGGAAAGAACAGGGACTCAATTCGGAAGTATTTGTCTTTTTTAACCTGACCGAGCGCATGGGAGTAATCGGTGGATCCTGGTATGGTGGTGAAATGAAGAAAGGGATCTTTTCCATTATGAATTACTATCTTCCATTGAAGGGTATCGCTGCCATGCACTGTTCAGCCAATGTGGGCGCTGATGGTGATACAGCCATCTTTTTCGGCCTCTCCGGTACAGGAAAAACCACACTCTCCACTGATCCCAAAAGGGCACTGATCGGGGATGATGAGCATGGCTGGGATGATGGAGGGATCTTCAACTTTGAAGGGGGATGTTATGCCAAGACCATCAACCTGAGCAAAGAGAGCGAACCTGATATCTACCATGCCATCAAGCGGGATGCATTGCTGGAAAATGTAATTGTTGGCCCGGCCGGGAAAGTGGATTTCAGTGACGGGTCCAAAACACAGAATACGCGTGTTTCCTACCCCATATATCACATTGAAAACATTGTAAAACCGGTTTCAAAGGCTGGTCATGCTTCCAAGGTGATCTTCCTGACAGCCGATGCTTTTGGTGTGATGCCCCCTGTTTCCAAGCTGACACCTGAGCAGACCAAGTATCACTTTCTTTCCGGGTTTACTGCCAAACTGGCTGGTACAGAAAGGGGTGTTACAGAACCTGTTCCGACTTTTTCAGCCTGTTTTGGAGCTGCTTTCCTCACCCTTCATCCAACCAAATACGGCGAGGAACTGGTTAAACGAATGGAATCGGCAGGCTCCAGTGCTTACCTGGTCAATACCGGATGGAATGGCACCGGCAAGCGCATTTCCATTAAAGATACCCGCAGGATCATTGATGCCATACTGGATGGGTCCATAGATCATGGGCCTACTAAGATGATCCCCTATTTCAACCTGGAAGTTCCCACAGAACTTCACGATGTGGATCCCGGGATTCTGGATCCAAGGGATACTTACAGCGATCCGGAAGAGTGGGATAAGAAAGCAAAGAATCTGGCTCAGCGGTTCATCGACAACTTCGAGCAGTTTACAGACAATGAGGAGGGGAAAAAACTGGTGGCAGCCGGACCTCAGCTCTGATAGCCAACGTGTTTCATGTTTCTATTGATTAGCGCTTTTGTACTGGCCTACCTGCTGGGTTCAGTTCCATCCTCAGTCTGGCTGGGAAAGATGCTTAAAGGCGTGGACTTGAGGGATCATGGAAGTGGAAATGCCGGAGCCACCAATGCATTCAGGGTGCTGGGAAAGCCCATTGGGGTGGTGGTCCTGCTGGCAGATATGGGAAAAGGTTATCTGGCAGTTAACCTGTCGCATATCCAGTCTGAAATATTATCCGGGTCAGAAGCGTGGATGATCCTGAGAATCGGGCTTGGACTGCTGGCTGTGACCGGGCATATCTACCCGGTTCTGGCAGGTTTCAGGGGTGGCAAGGGAGTAGCAACCATAGCAGGGGTCGGACTGGCCATACATCCCTATGCCGCTCTGGCCGCCATGGGGGTTTACCTGCTTGTTTTTCTTATCTGGAAGATTTCGGCGCTAGGGTCGTTACTGGCAGTGTTGACCTATCCCTTCTGGATTATCGGGGTTTTCAGATCAGCATTCCTGTCGGTCAGGATATTCTCCGTCCTGGTGGTGGTGGTTATTCTTATTACACATCGCTCCAATATAGAAAGAATGATCCGGAGGGAGGAAAAATCCCTCTTTCGAAAAACCTGAACACATTTGAAAAATCTGAACTTACCCGAAATCCTCCTCCAGTTTTTGTCGCAGCAATCTGGGGGTGATATTTTTTTGAAGGATACCGTTTTCAGCGATGGAGATCTGGCCTGTCTCTTCAGAAACAATAATTACGAGGGAGTCGGTAACCTCAGAAATGCCAAGTCCGGCCCGGTGACGTAAGCCATATTCGGGTGGCAGGTTCAGTTTTTCAGTAACGGGCAGGATGACCCTGGCCGCCTTAACCTTATCATTATCTACAATGACCGCACCATCATGAAGGGGACTGGTCTTGTTAAAAATACTGGCGAAGAGCCTGCTGGAGGTTTCAGCATTGAGAATATCACCTGTTTCTGCATACATATCCAGATTGGACTTCTTTCTGATTACGATAAGTGCCCCGGTCTTCTCCTGGGAAAACTGCAGCACAGCCTTCAGGATAGAACGGATCTTCACCTGTGATTTAGATTCAAATCTAATGTTCAGAATTTTTTCAAAACTGATCCGGTTGCCATCCACATACCTGGATCCAATGAAGATCAGGAACCTGCGAATTTCCTGCTGAAATACAATGATCAGGGCTACTACCCCCACACTCAGCACCGAACCCAATATTGTGCTGAGGAGTTCCATTTTAAGCACTCTGACGGTCCACCAGAATAAATAGATCAATGCAATACCCAGTGTTATGCTGTAGGCCACTGTACCTCTGATCAGCATATAGAGCTGATAAAATAGCAAAGCCACCAGGAGAATGTCAAAAACATCGAGCAGGCGGATATGTATGAATGCAGCGAGCATGGACCGGTTACGATTCTAAATGTAACAAAAGTAGTTAAACACCCGGAGAACGGCTTTCCACAATGTGTTGAAAGATTTTCACTGTTTCCATGGCTGCCTGAACATCGTGTACCCTGAGAATAGTGGCACCCTGTAAAAGGGCCGCCATATGTGCAGCGGTTGTACCATTCAGTGCATGGGCGGGATCTGTATCTAATACATTGTATATCAATGATTTGCGTGAAATACCAGCCATCACAGGCAACTCCAGCATCTGAAAGGAGTCCAGATCATGCAGCAGTTGATAATTCTGCTCCAGGGTTTTCCCAAATCCAAATCCGGGATCCACCACGATATCATTTACTCCGAGCTTCCTCAGTTGCAGGATTTTTTCCCCGAAAAATTGCAGTATCTCATCCACCACATGTTCATATGAGGGAGATTCCTGCATGTTCCGGGGAGTGCCCTGCATATGCATCATGATATAGGGGATATTTAGTTCCGCAATGGTAGTAAACATATCCGGGTCCAGTTGCCCGGAGGAAATATCATTGATCATTTGGACGTTAAATTCTTCATGAACCCTTCTGGCCACACCTGATCGCCAGGTATCTACAGAAATCGGGCAATCGGGCAACTCCCTTCTCAACACATCCAGCACAGGGGTTAACCGTTTCAATTCTTCCTCTTCCGAAATCTCTTCTGCTCCTGGCCTTGATGAGACAGCACCCACATCGAGCATGGAAGCTCCCCGGGCGACCATCTCCCTGGCAACCTGCAGGGCCTGCCCGGAACCCGGAACCCTGCTGCCTTCATAGAAGGAGTCTGGTGTGGCATTGATGATGCCCATGACTCGGGGTGTGGATAGTTCCAGGATCTTCCCGTTCATGTTCAGCGAAAAATTCCTTGAAAAGAGAGATACGGATGTGGAGAAGTTCTTCATCTGTTTGACGGAGTTGAGATGATATTTTGTATGTTTGATAACGGATCAAAAATACATTAAATAATCTGAATTCGATTCATGGGTTTCTTGGTGATTGAAGGATTGGATGGTTCAGGAAAGTCTACACAGCTGAAACTACTCAGGGAATATCTGGAGAGGAATAAGATGCCCTATCAATATCTCCATTTCCCGAGGCTGGAGGTGGGTGTGTACGGAGATCTGGTGGCCCGTTTCCTCCGGGGAGAGCTGGGTAGCAACGATCAGGTGAATCCTTACCTTGTGGCGCTGTTATTTGCAGGGGACCGGAGAGATGCTGCCTCTATGATCAGACAGTGGATGGGGGAGGAGTACCTGGTGATCGTGGACCGGTATGTATATTCCAATATCGCCTTTCAGTGTGCAAAGTGTGATTCCCCCGAAGCGCAGGATAGATTGAGAAATTGGATCCTTGATTTTGAATTCGGGTACAACAACCTGCCCCGGCCAGATCTGAATCTCTACCTGAATGTCCCTTTTACCTTCACCAGGGAGCAATTACAATTGGCCCGCAGCGGGGATGACAGGGCTTATCTGAAAGGGGAAAAGGACATTCATGAGGAGAACCTGGAGTTTCAGGAGAAGGTACGTCAGGTTTATCTCTCCCTGGAAACATATGTGGATGATCTGAAGATTATTGATTGCATGGATGAAAAGGGTGCCATGCTTTCTCCCGGGGCCATTTCGGGAAAGATTGTGGAACAGATACAGAAAATGGGATGAGGATACTCAGCGTGATAAGCCGGTTGATCCTCGGGATTGTATTCATTTTCAGTGGTTTTGTTAAGGCAGTTGATCCCCTGGGGGCAACCTATAAATTCTCAGATTATTTCACTGCTTTCAGGCTTCAGTTCCTGGATTTTTCGGCATTGCCCCTGGCTATTTTCCTTGCTGCTTTCGAGATGCTCCTCGGGATCACCCTGATCCTTGGTTACCGCCGGAGGACCGTCTACCGTGCAGTGATGTGGTTTCTCTCCTTTTTTACATTGCTGACCCTGGTTCTGGCCATATTCAATCCGGTATCCGATTGTGGCTGCTTCGGAGATGCACTGATACTAACCAACTGGCAGACTTTCCTTAAAAATGTGGTTTTAATGATGTTTGTATTTGTGTTGTATCTGCACCGGGATCAGGATACCGGAACTTCATATGGTTTGCGGGAATGGATTATCATCGGGGTGTTATTCTGCATGGCATCCGGATTCTCGGTATGGAACTACCGGCATCTGCCCCTGCTTGATTTCCGCCCCTATGGTGTGGGGACGGTGATCCGTGAAAAAATGGAGATCCCTGAAGGTGCTCCTGTGGATGAATATAAAACCACACTTACCTACAGGAACAGGGAAACAGGGAAGTCAGCCTCGTTTACCATCGATAACTACCCGAAGGATACCATACACTGGACATTTGAGAAGAGCGAGTCAAGGTTGATCAGTCGCGGTTTTGAACCTCCCATCCATGACTTTGCCATTATGGATAGTGACGGAGCAGATCTGGTGGATCGGATCCTGGCCGATAAAGGTTATACCCTTTTGATGCTTTGCCCCGACCTTAACAAAGCGGATGGTGAATCTCTTCGCCTGGCCGGGGAATGGTCAAAGCTGGAATTATTGGCAGGTAATTTCGTTTATTATGCTGTCACTGCGACCTCTTCCGCAGAAGTATTGTCCATTACCTCCGGGCTGAACCTCGATTATCCATTCAAAGCGGCAGATGAGACCATGCTGAAAACCATGATTCGTTCCAATCCGGGCTTTATGCTCCTGAAGAACGGGATCATCCTGGAGAAATGGGGTTTCAGGGATTTCCCGGCCATCGGTCAGATTTACCCGGCGTGGTCCGACATGATCACAACCGCCAGCGAGCCACTGGATGAAAAGGCAGAGATGCTGATGGAAGCCGGGGGTTACAATGCCTTTTCCTATGACATACTGGATTTTGAGCAGTTTATGCCCGGACTGGTCTATCAAAGGGATGCCCATACAAAAAAGTTGTATGTTATCCTTCTTTTTATGCTTGGAGTTGTAACACTGTTGCTGATTTCGGGAAAGATTGCTCCGGTCACACTCTAAATGCCAGTAAAGTGGCGGGTAATCTGTTTGAAAATTTATTATTTGCTATTTTTAATAACGTTTATACATAATCAAGATTGAAATGAGAAAAAAAATTGTTGCCGGGAACTGGAAAATGAATACAGATCTGCATACCGGTATGGAGCTTGCCAAAGCGGTTGAAAAGTTGGAAAATGAGAAGAAAAGTGATGCTGAGGTTATCATAGCTCCACCATTTACCCATCTGAGCAGGGTTCATGATCTGATCGATGGGGTAAAGCTGAGCGCTCAGAACTGTGCCTCTGAACCATCAGGAGCCTTTACCGGGGAGGTTTCTCCCGGGATGCTTCTCTCTGCAGGAGCCGAGTATGTCATTATCGGACACTCCGAACGGCGAAGCTATTATCATGAGGACAATGAACTGCTCAATAAAAAGATGAAGCTTGCGCTTGCCACAGGTCTGAAACCCATTTTCTGTT
>JANTFK010000199.1 GCA_024763595.1 Bacteroidales bacterium
CAGGGCCGCACTTGTTCGAGTCATGGTAAGGTGAGCAAAAACCACGGAGCTAATTTTACCAGGGCCGCACTTGTTCGAGTCATGGTAAGGTGAGCAAAAACCACGGAGCTAATTTTTGCGAAAGCCGAGGCCAGGGCCGAACTTATTCGAGCCATGGTAAGGTGAGCAAAAAACACGAATTGATTTCCGGATTGATGGACCCATAATTTTCTATTGCTAAATGGCCATATCAATGTTAATTTTGTTTGTGGTTGAGCAAATGTACTTTGAGTGGGATGAAAAAAAGAATAGAGTATAGCAATGAACCTCTGGGGGACGTCAGGATTACTAAGGACTTTCTTGCATCCCCGGAGAATCTTGTTTTCAGGGACGAGACTGTCAAGATCACAATTTCATTAAGTCGTCAAAGTGTTGATTTCTTTAAGCAAGTAGCGAAGGCACATTCTACCCAATATCAGAAACTGATTCGTCGTCTGTTAGATGAGTATGCTGTCAGGCACAAAAATGCTTCCTGACAAATATTCATTATTCAACTGAAACTTTGGCACTTCTGTTTTCATAGAAGTTCAAAATGTTTGATCCATTTTATACTCGTTTCATTTTTATATTGAATAGGCTGATAATTAACTATTTAGGATTGATCTCTGTTTGGTATATGGTACAGACATGTCTGATGTCGACACAAAGGACAAAAACAGAAACAGATATAAA
Organism: Bacteroidales bacterium; assembly: GCA_024763595.1. GTDB lineage: Bacteria > Bacteroidota > Bacteroidia > Bacteroidales. The sequence continues at coordinate 712 of JANTFK010000199.1, forward strand.
ATATCCAGTTATTAACTATTTAGATGTTGATTTGGATAATTGAGATAAAAATGATATTTTTGACATAAAGTGTCAAGATGAATAGCGTCAAGCCGGAAAATTTTGGTTTTTCAATTAGAAAACTAAGGGAGGAGAAAGAACTACCCTTAAGGAAAGTTGCAGCATACCTTGATATTGACATGGCTATACTCAGCAAGATTGAACGGGGAAAAAGAGATGCTACCCGGATGCAGGTTATAAAGCTTGCCAGTTTTTATGAGGTGGATGAAGACGATCTTCTGGTGGCATGGCTTTCTGATAGATTGGTTTATGATCTGAAGGGTGAGAAGAACGCTGTGAAAGCGCTGCATCTGGCTGAAGAGAAAGTTGCGTACAGGATGGTCAGATCCGGCAGCTCTTTAATGGTGGAGAAGTTAGGGAGTATAATGCAACAATTCCCGGCAATCAGGAAGGCGTGGCTGTTTGGCTCCTTTGCAAGGCAGGAGGGTACCGATGAGAGCGATATAGATGTTCTTATCGATGTCCCAAAAGAAGAAATATTTACGCTTTTTGATATTGCTGAGGTTAAGCAGAGGTTAAAGCAGATTGCAAACCGTAAAGTTGATGTGGTGATGTTAAGAGCACTGAGACCTTCTGTAAAAGAGAGAATTCAACCGGATCTGAAATTGATCTATGAAGCCTGATGAGCTGACCAGTCATGAGAGAATACAACATATTCTGAATGCTATTCAGGATATTCAGTCATTTACTGAAGGATTTTCATTGGATGGTTTTAAACGAGACACAAAGACATATTATGCATGCCTGTATCAATTTGCAGTCATAGGTGAAGCCGTCGTAAACAGTGGGAACAAGATATTAGAGAAATACGATTATCCCTGGTATAAGGTCAGATCATTCAGGAATTTCATTATGCATGAATATCATGCCATTGATGTGCAGGTGGTGTGGGACACTATCAGGCTCATTTTGCCTGGGTTTAAAAAGATGATGGAATATATCACGGAAAAGGAGTTTGATGCTCAATAACTGATTGTTTACTAAAGAGAAGCTCTCCGGTATGGAGATCAGAGTATCAGTGCCTCATAGATTTGGATAAAATAGATAAAAACCAAACGTGTAATTACAGGTTTATTGTAATTATACAGGTGTATTTTCTGTATTTGTCTCATATTGTGCAGAATAAATATCCAGAATTCTACAACTATGATACGTTTTTTTACTGAATACCTTCTCGACTGGAAAAACCGCAGCCACAGAGGCCAATGATTCACTCGCCTGGGACTGCGGTTTGAAATATCACCTTGCAGGGGTATACCGCTACTATTACAACGAGATATTCGGGTTTTCAGCAGGTTGCTATAGTCACTAACTAATATTCCCCCAGTCGATATGTCCGGGGTCTCCCTTCTTGATGTGCCTGGTGAAGATGTGATTCTTTTCCAGGGTGAGGTCGGAATCCTCTGCGATGATCAGTTCTGCCGTATCACGTGCCAGTTGGAGGATCTGGCCGTCTTTTCCCAGGTGGGCTATCTTCAGGTTGAAGGGAACGCCACTCTGCTGGGTTCCTTCAATGTTTCCGGGTCCGCGCAGCTTCAGGTCCACTTCGGCTATCTCAAAGCCGTCATTGGTGCGTACCATGGTATCGATTCGCTTTCTTCCCTCTTCCGACAGCTTATAACCTGTCATCAGAATACAGTATGACTGATCGGCACCGCGGCCAACCCGGCCCCTGAGCTGGTGCAGTTGTGAGAGGCCAAACCGTTCGGCACTTTCGATGATCATGATGGAGGCATTGGGGACATCCACCCCCACTTCGATGACGGTAGTGGCGATCATGATCCGGGTACGGCCGGCAACAAAGTGTTTCATGGAGATCTCCTTTTCCTCCGGTTTCATTTTTCCGTGTACCACACTTATCTGGTATTCCGGGGGAGGGAAGGCACGGGAGATGCTTTCCAGGCCATCTTCAAGGTCTTTGTAATCCATGGACTCCGATTCCCTGATTAACGGGTAGACAATGTATGCCTGTTTACCCAGTGCCAGTTGTTTTTTCAGGAAACCAAATACCATGAGCCGTTTGGAATCAAAAGAGTGCCTGGTAATGATGGGTTTTCGGCCGGGGGGCATTTCATCAATGACCGATACATCCAGGTCCCCGTACAGGGTCATGGCCAGGGTGCGTGGGATGGGGGTGGCGGTCATGACCAGGACATGGGGCAGCAGATCGGCTTTTTTCCATAAACGGGCCCGTTGAGCCACGCCGAAGCGGTGCTGCTCATCGATCACAACCAGTCCCAGGTTCCTGAATTGTACCACATCCTCGATCAGGGCATGGGTGCCGATCAGGATCTTCAGTGACCCGTCCTCCAGTCCTTCATGGATGGGTATTCGCTCACTCTTCTTAACGGAGCCGGTCAGGAGTGCAACTTTCAGATCCATACCCTCCAGGAAACGGGTAATGCTTTTGTAATGCTGCTGTGCCAGAATCTCGGTGGGAGCCATGATGCAGGCCTGGTAGCCGTTATCAATGGCAATAAGCATAGACATCAGGGCAACCAGTGTCTTTCCGCTTCCCACATCGCCCTGCAACAGCCGGTTCATCTGCCGGCCCGATCCCATGTCACTGCGTATCTCTTTCATTACACGTTTCTGGGCCCCGGTCAGTTCGAAAGGAAGATGTTCTTTATAAAATGTATTGAAAATGTCTCCTACCTTTTCAAAAATATTGCCGCGGAAATGCCTGTTCCGGATAGATTTTCCCTGCAGGATATTAAGCTGGATATAGAAGAGTTCTTCAAATTTCAACCTGAGTGCGGCACGCTTGTATTGTGCCGGTGTATCGGGGAAGTGGATCTGGCGCATGGCAGTGTCCAGGTTCACCAGGTTGAGTTTCTGCAGGAGCCAGGCGGGTAGTGTCTCCTCAAATTTTACAGGCAGGCCCTTGATCAGGTTGGCCATCAGTTTGCTAATGGCTTTGGAAGTGAGGTACTGATCTTTCAGCTTTTCGGTTGTAGGGTATACCGCCTGTAACCTGGAACTGACCACATGTTTTTTCTCCGGATCTTCCATCTCAGGATGGACCAGGTTGAGTTTGCGCCTGTACACAGTGGGTTTGCCAAATACTACCAACTCTTTTCCCACCGGATAGTTTTCCGGGATCCATTTGGCCCCTTTGAACCAGACCAGTTCCATGCGGCCGGTATTGTCCCGGAAGTCGGCTACCAGCCTTTTCCCCCTGCTTTTACCAATGGTGCTGTATCCGAATATCTTTCCGCGGATCTGGATAAAAGGCATGTCTGAGGTCACTTCCGATATTGTATAGAAGCGGCTCCGGTCCACATACCGGAAAGGGTAATGTGTGAGCAGCTCCTCAAATGTACCGATGTTCAGTTCATCGCGCAACAACTGGGCCCGTTTGGGTCCAACCCCCGGAAGAAACTGAATATCCTGTTGAAGATATTGTTGCATGCCTGAAGCAAATTACGTAAAATTAACATTTTGACTTAAAGCCCGGGGCATGGTCTGGCGAATCCTGCAATATATCCGACACCAGTTTTACTTCAGGAAGAGGAGAGGGTACGGGATACACTCACCTTATCTTTTTGGATTTATTAACCAGGTGCTGTTCAACGGTAAGGGTGTGAAGGTTCCGTTGAGCATCACACAGGAGCACCGGCGATTGAAGGAAGAGTCCACAATGATCGGGACCGGCTCCCCGGGTATGGCTTCGAAGGTAGCATTCTCAGATAAACGAACAGCCGCTTCCTTTGTGAAGGGATCCTCCGTATCGGAACGTTACGGGGCCCTGCTACACCGGATCATTAGCTGGTTTGAACCGGAAATGATCGTAGAGCTTGGAACGGGACTGGGGATCAGTACCATGTACATGTCCTCAGCTGCACCCGAAACTCCCCTGCACTCCATAGAGGGCAACAGAGAGCGGGCAGCATTTGCTGCCCAGCTGATCAACCGTTGCTGTCCGGGACCTGTCTCTGTTCACCGGGGGGATATAGACGAAAAGCTGGAGGATATCCTGCCCCTGTTACCCATGGTAAAGGGGCGTTTTGTGGCTTTCCTGGACGGGAACCACCATTCTGCTCCAACCCTGAAATATACCCGGAAATTGATTGAACAGGCAGGAGATGAGGCGGTGATTATCCTGGACGATATTTACTGGTCCCGCGGAATGTGCCTTGCATGGAAGCAGATTTCCCAATGGCCGGAAGTGAGGGTCAGTATCGATCTGTTTCACATGGGGATCCTTTTATTGAGAAGGGATCTGTATAAAACTTCCCTGAAAATTATGTTTTAAACCATTTTGAGATTTTATCATCCTAATATTGTTTACTTTCGTGTTCAAGATCCTCCTGGTTGTACTGACGAGTACTGAATATACGGACTTGGCAACCAATGTGCGGGCGGGAGACAACATTTCAGGATATGGAAACCATCATCAATCTGGAAAAGATAGTCAAGAACTATTATATCGGCTCCATCATTGTGGAGGCACTCCGTTCAGTGGACCTGGAGATCCTGGAGAATGAGTATGTGGCCATCATGGGACCATCCGGTTCGGGAAAATCCACCCTTATGAATCTTGTTGGGGCGCTGGATACACCTACCAGCGGAACCTATATACTCAACGGGACAGATGTCAGTAAAATGGATGATAACAGGCTGGCTGAAATCCGGAATCGCGAAATTGGTTTTATTTTCCAGACATTTAACCTGCTGCCGCGATATACTGCCCTGGAGAATGTTACCCTGCCCCTGGTATATGCAGGGAAAGGGAAAGCCGAAAGGCTGGAGAGGGCCAAACATGTACTGGATGAGGTTGGGTTGTCAGACAGGAGGGATCACCGGCCAAATGAATTATCAGGAGGCCAGCGGCAGCGCGTAGCTGTGGCAAGGGCCCTTGTAAACCATCCATCCATTATTCTGGCAGATGAACCAACCGGGAACCTGGATTCTAAAACATCCGTGGATATTATGAAACTTTTCGGGGATATACATGCAAAAGGCAATACAATCATCCTGGTGACGCATGAAGAAGCTATTGCAAGATATGCTCACCGGATCATTCGTTTGCTGGACGGGCAGGTAGATCATATCGAGGTCAATAAAAATCCTGAACGATAAAAAGGTCAACCATATATACGAAGGGGGGAGACAGGGGTAAAACCTCACTCATTGGTGGTAAACGTATCCCGAAACATCATCCAAGGATTGAAGCGTATGGTTCGGTTGATGAATTAATGGCCCATACATCCATGCTTCGTGATCTGGTGGAAGATCCGGATCTGAAACAGGAACTGTTGACCATCCTGGAGATCCAGATGGCATCTGCTTCCATGCTTGCCGTGGAGGGTGGTCTGCTGCCAGAGGGGATACCTGTTGTGCATGAGGATCACATTGCTTTTCTTGAAAGGCGGATTGATGAGATGGACGCTTCACTGGAGCCCCTTCAGGCACTTATAATTCCCGGCGGATATCCTGCTGTTTCTCAGGCCCATATCGCCAGGACCGTTTGCCGGCGAACCGAACGTACCATCCTGAGATTGGGGGATCAGTCAGAATTGGATCCTGTTATCATCCGGTTTTACAACCGGTTATCGGACTATTTTTTTGTTATTTCCAGAAAAATAGCACAGTTGAAGGGCATTCCAAACAAGCCCTGGAAAAGCGGGTTGTAGAAATTATTTTTTTTTTTAAATTTGCCGCACTTTAAGGCACCTAATTATTATATATAATTTCTACATCGA